>NZ_JASKYR010000456.1:0-5689 GCF_041028215.1 Streptomyces flavofungini | reverse complement strand
TTCTTGGGGCACGATCTGCGCAACGCCGAAAAACCTACGGCTGCGTAACCTCCCGCCGGGAGCCCCCTCCCCAGGCAGAAACGAAGGGCCCTCCCCACCCATGGCAGAGCTTGTCTACCGTCCGGTCATCGGTGCCGCGAAAACGCTGTTCAAGGCATGGGACCTGCAGATCGACTGCAAGGGGTCGGAGAACATCCCGCGCTCAGGTGGCGCGGTTCTCGTCAGCAACCACATCAGCTACCTGGACTTCATCTTCGACGGCCTCGCCGCCCTGCCGCAGAAGCGCCTGGTGCGCTTCATGGCGAAGGAGTCGGTGTTCCGGCACCGGATCTCCGGGCCGCTGATGCGCGGGATGAAGCACATCCCGGTCGACCGCAAGCAGGGCGAGACGGCGTACGCGCACGCGCTCGCCTCGCTGCGGGCCGGTGAGATCATCGGCGTCTTCCCCGAGGCGACGATCTCGCAGTCCTTCACGCTGAAGTCCTTCAAGTCGGGCGCGGCGCGCATGGCCCAGGAGGCCGGTGTCCCGATCATCCCGATGGCCCTGTGGGGCACGCAGCGGCTGTGGACCAAGGGCCGGCCGCGCAACTTCAAGCGCAGCCACACCCCGATCACGATCCGGGTGGGCGAGCCCCTGGAAGCCCCCAAGGACCAGTACGCGGGCGCCATCACCCGGCGGCTGCGCGAGCGCTGCCAGGAGCTGCTCGAAGCCGCTCAGCGCGCCTATCCGGTGCGCCCCAAGGGCCCCGACGACACCTGGTGGATGCCGGCGCACCTCGGCGGCACCGCGCCGACCCCCGACGAGGTCAAGGCCCTCGAAGCTGGCTGAGCCCCCTTCCGGCCCGCGCGGGCGGCTGTCTGCGCGGGCGGCGGCCTAGGCGGGCGGCTGGAGCGCGTCGGGCAGGCTCTCCCACAGGCAGCGCCGGTCCGGGGCGTTCCGCAGGGCGCGCAGGACGCCCGGGTCCGGCACGGCGTGGAGCCCCGGCAGGTCCAGCTCACCGGCGTCGGTGTCCGGCACCCAGGCCAGCCGCTCCCCCTGGAGGGAGAAGTGCGCGTCGACGCCGGGCTTGTTGCCGCGGCAGTCCTGCCGGTGCCAGGTGCCGTGGAAGCGCACGGCGACCAGTCCGTGCAGACAGTGCCCGCTGCCCGCGTCGTGGGTGAGCCGCTGGTAGCAGAGCGCCGTCGGGATGTCCTCGGCACGCAGCAGCGCGGCCAGGGCGTGCGCCTTGGCGTGACAGATGCCGGTGCGCTGTTCGAGGACGTCCGAGGCGCGCCAGGTCACCCGCGGGTCGCCGCTGTCCGCCGAGTGCGGGATCGTGTCCCGCACATGGACGTAGGCGGCGCGGGCGTAGGCGTAGGAGTCGGCGGCCTCCTTCGCGAGGCGTGCGGCGGTCTCACGTACGACGTGATGATGGTGGTCGATGACCTCGTCGGCGGCCAGGTACGCGGACAGGTCGGGATCTAGCTGAGTGAGCTGCATGGCACGCGAGCATAGAAATACGGCCGACCTCAGTCAATGACTTTACGGTCGACCGTATATCTATGCAGAGAGCGGGGCGGGGGCGCTCAGCGCGCCATCTCCTCCTTGAGCGCCGCGAGGAAGCCGTCGACGTCCTCCTCGCTCGTGTCGAACGCGCACATCCAGCGGACGTCGCCCGCCGCCTCGTCCCAGAAGTAGAAGCGGTACCGCTTCTGCAGCCGCTCGCTCACGTCGTGCGGCAGCCGGGCGAAGACGGCGTTGGCCTGCACGGGGTAGAGGATCTCCACGCCGTGCACCGAGCGGACGCCCTCGGCGAGGCGCCGCGCCATGTCGTTGGCGTGCCGGGCGTTGCGCAGCCACAGGTCCTTGGCCAGCAGCGCCTCCAGCTGGACGGAGACGAAGCGCATCTTCGAGGCGAGCTGCATCGACATCTTGCGCAGGTGCTTCATGTGGCGCACCGCGTCCTGGTTGATGACGACGACGGCCTCACCGAACAGGGCGCCGTTCTTCGTGCCGCCGAGGGAGAGGATGTCGACGCCGACCGCGTTGGTGAACGTCCGCATGGGGACGTCGAGGGAGGCGGCGGCGTTGGCTATCCGCGAGCCGTCGAGGTGCACCCTCATGCCGAGCTGGTGCGCGTGGTCGCAGATGTCGCGGATCTCGTCGGGCGTGTACACCGTGCCCAGCTCGGTGTTCTGCGCGATCGAGACGACCTGCGGCATCGCACGGTGCTCGTCGTCCCAGCCGAACGCCTGCCGGTCGATCAGCTCGGGCGTGAGCTTGCCGTCCGGCGTCGGCACGGTGAGCAGCTTGAGCCCGGCCATGCGCTCGGGGGCGCCGCCCTCGTCCACGTTGATGTGGGCGGACTCGGCGCAGATCACCGCGCCCCAGCGGTCGGCGACCGCCTGGAGCGCGACGACATTGGCCCCCGTGCCGTTGAACACCGGGAACGCCTCGGCGGTGGGGCCGAAGTGGCCCCGGATCACCTGCTGGAGGTGGGCCGTGTAGTCGTCCTCGCCGTACGCGATCTGGTGGCCGCCGTTGGCCAGTGCCAGGGCGGCCATGACCTCGGGGTGCGCGCCCGCGTAGTTGTCGCTGGCGAAACCCCTGACGCCGGTGTCGTGATGGCGCCGGGCGTCGGTCCTCGGAGGGTTCACGGCTTCCCTGGCGGCGGTTCGGTCGCGTTCGGTCACGGCTTCTCTGTCAGCCACAGACGGTTTCCGTTCACTTCACCGGCGGGCTTGTCCCAGACGCCGGCGATGGCATCGGCCAGCTCCTTGACGTCCGTGAAGCCCGCGAACTTCGCGTTGGGCCGCTCCGCGCGCATCGCGTCGTGCACCAGCGCCTTGACCACCAGGATCGCAGCCGCCGCACGCGGCCCCTGCTCGCCCCCCGACTTGCGGAAGGCGTCGCCGAGGGCGAGCGTCCAGGCCTCGGCCGCCGCCTTGGCTGCCGCGTACGCCGCGTTGCCCGCGGTCGGCCTGGAGGCACCGGCCGCGCTGATGAGCAGATAGCGCCCGCGGTCGCTGCGCCGCAGTCCCTCCTCGAAGGCGAGGGTGGTGTGCTGGACGGTGCGGATCAGGAGCTTCTCCAGGAAGTCCCAGTCGGCCAGGTCGGTCTCGGTGAAGCTCTTGCTGCCGCGCCAGCCGCCGACGAGGTGGACCAGGCCGTCGATCCGCCCGAACTCCTTCTCCGTGCGCGTCGCCCACTCCCGGGCCGCGTTCAGGTCGAGGAGGTCGACCGTGTCGCCGATGACGGTGGCGCCGCCGTGCGCGTACCGCGCGGCGTCCACGGCTTCGGCGAGGCGGACGGGATCGGCGTCGGAGGCGACGACCGTGGCCCCCGCCTCGGCCAGCCTCAGCAGGGTGGCCCGCCCGGCGGGTCCGGCGGCACCGGCCACCGCGACCACGGCTCCATCGAGTGCGGACATCTTCCTCGCCTCCTTCTGGCGGCCGCTCACGCGGCGACCTGCTCGGCGTCCGAGGAAGCAGTGATCCCCTTGGTGGAGGCGATCACGTGCTTCAGCTTCTTGGAGAGCGCCTCATAGAACATGCTGAGCGGAAACTCGTCGGGAAGCACCTCGTCGACCAGTTTGCGCGGCGGCAGCGAGGTGTCCAGGGCGTCGGGGCCCTTGGCCCAGCGCGATCCGGGGTGCGGGGCGAGGTAGGCGGAGACCAAGTCGTAGGCCGCGAACCAGTGGACCAGCTTCGGGCGGTCGATGCCCGCGCGGTACAGGTCCTCGATCTCGCCGCAGAGCTGGTTGGTGATCTGCGGCGCGCGCTCCCAGTCGATACGGAGCTGGTTGTCGGTCCAGCGGACGACGTCGTGCTTGTGGAGGTACGCGAAGAGGAGCTGGCCGCCGAGCCCGTCGTAGTTCCGTACGCGCTCGCCGGTGACCGGGAAGCGGAACATGCGGTCGAAGAGGACCGCGTACTGCACGTCGCGGCCCTGCGGGACGCCGTCGGCCTCCAGCTTCACGGCCTCCTTGAAGGCGGTGAGGTCGCAGCGCAGCTCCTCCAGGCCGTACATCCAGAACGGCTGGCGCTGCTTGATCATGAACGGGTCGAAGGGCAGGTCGCCGTGGCTGTGGGTGCGGTCGTGGACCATGTCCCACAGGACGAACGCCTGCTGGCAGCGGTCCTGGTCGCCGACCATCGCGCGGATGTCCGCGGGCAGTTCGAGGCCGAGCAGGTCCACGGCCGCCTCGGTGACGCGGCGGAAGCGGGCCGCCTCGCGGTCGCAGAAGATGCCGCCCCAGGAGAAGCGCTCGGGCGCCTCACGGACCGCGATGGTCTCGGGGAAGAGGACGGCCGAGTTGGTGTCGTACCCGGCGGTGAAGTCCTCGAAGGTGATGCCGCAGAACAGCGGGTTGTCGTAGCGCGTGCGCTCAAGATCGGCCAGCCAGTCGGGCCAGACCATGCGCAGCACGACGGCCTCGATGTTGCGGTCGGGGTTGCCGTTCTGCGTGTACATCGGGAAGACCACGAGGTGCTGGAGGCCGTCCTCGCGGTGCGCCGCGGGCTGGAAGGCCAGCAGCGAGTCGAGGAAGTCGGGCACCTCGAAGCCGCCGTCGGCCCAGCGGCGCAGATCGGTCACGAGGGCCCGGTGGTACGCCGCGTCGTGCGGGAGCAGTGGCGCAAGCTCCTCGACGGCGGAGACCACGCGGTCCACCGCGAGCTCGGCGACGGACCTGGCCGGGGCGCCCGCCGCGGCGAAGTCGATGGAGCCGTCCTGGGACTGCCAGGGCCTGATCTCTTCGACGGCACCCTTGAGCACCGGCCACGCCGGGTGGTCCACCACCCGCACCTCAGCGGAAGGAACCGCACCCTCCGTACCCGCCTGCACAAGAATTTCCGTCATGACCCACCTTCCACGGGAGAACCTCGCGTATGGACACCGTATGCGTGCGCGGTTCTCCGCGACAAGGGGGGTCTCCGGAAACTATCCTGTGCGACCCCCCGCTCCACCGCTGTTTTTCCTGTCTCGTCCGGTTGCGGCGATCGCTTCTGCCACTCCGGTCAGGGCGTCGTCCGCCTCCGGAAGCAGGCCGGGGAAGCCGAGGAACCCGTGGAACATCCGTGGATGGTGCCGGTGGACCACCGGAACGCCCGCGCCCCCAGCCGCCTCGCGTATGCCACGCCCTCATCACGCAGGGGGTCGCAGCCCGCAGTGACGACGTACGCGGCCGGGAGCCCGCGCGGGTCCGGGGTGCGCAGCGGCGACGCCCGGGGATCGCCGGGGTCCCCGCCGTCCCCGAGGTACTGCCGCCAGAACCAGCGCAGGTGCACGGCCGTCAGGTAGTACCCCGAGGCGTTCTCCCGGTAGGAGGCGGTGTCCTGCGCGGCGTCGAGGAGCGGATAGAGCAGCACGTGCAGCGCGACGGCGGGCCCGCGCCGGTCGCGCGCGAGCACGGCGACGGCGGCGGCGAGACCACCGCCGCTGCTGTCCCCCGCCGTGACGAGGGGCCCGTCACTGTGGTCCGCGGCCCACAGCAGCGCCGCGTAGGCGTCGTCGACGGCGGCGGGGAACGGGTGCTCGGGGGCGAGCCGGTACCCGACGGACACGACCACGGCGCCCGCCCGCGCGCAGAGGCCGCGGGCGGTGGCGTCGTGGCTGTCGAGCCCGCAGAGGGTGTATCCGCCGCCGTGGAGGAAGAGGACGGTGGGGCGGCGGTGTGCGGGTTGTGGCCCCTGGGGCCGGGCCGGTAGA
>NZ_JASKYR010000455.1:0-6385 GCF_041028215.1 Streptomyces flavofungini | reverse complement strand
CGCCATGGCCCTCCCCGCCATCACTCCGTACCCCATGCCGTCCGCGGCCGAGCTGCCCGCGAACCGGGTGGACTGGAAGGTGGACCCCTCCCGCGCGGTCCTCCTGGTCCACGACCTCCAGAACTACTTCCTGTCGGCGTACGACAGGAGTTCGCCGCCTGTGCCGCAACTCCTCGCGAACGTATCGCTGCTGAAGGAGACGTCGACCCGCCTGGGCGTCCCGGTGCTGCACACCGCGCAGCCGGGCGGGCAGACGCCGGAGGAGCGGGGCCTCCAGCAGGACTTCTGGGGCCCGGGTCTGCCGGACGACGCCGAGGCGGCGGCGATCGCCCCCGAGATCGGCCCCGCGCCCGCGGAGACGGTCCTGACCAAGTGGAAGTACAGCGGCTTCGTCCGCACGGACCTCCTGGAACGCCTCCGCGAACAGGGCCGCGACCAGCTCGTCATCACCGGCGTCTACGCCCACATCGGCGTCCTGATGACGGCGTGCGACGCGTGGATGCAGGACATCCAGGCGTTCGTGGTGGCGGACGCGGTGGCCGACTTCTCGCGGGATGACCACGCGATGGCGCTGCGCTGGGCGGCGGGAAGGTGCGCGGTCGTGACGACGACGGAGGCGGTGTTCGGAGAGGGTCCGTAGAGCCTCTGGTGCCACAACGTGCCGCAACGTGTCGCTACCTGCCGCTATCTGCCGCTATCTGCCGCTACGTGCCGCTACTGGAGGCAGTCTCTGGACCCCTCGGCGGGCTTGCCGTCGAGGGCGGCGGTGAGGTGGTCGAGCCGGGCACGCAGGTCGCGCACCTCGTCGAGCGTGAGCCCGGTACGGGCCCCGATGGCACGCGGCACGGCACGGGCCTGCTCGCGCAGCGCGAGCCCCTGTTCCGTGAGCCGGACAGTGACGGACCGCTCGTCCTCGGCACTGCGCCGACGCTCGACGTGCCCGGCGGCCTCAAGCCGCTTGAGGAGCGGGGAGAGGGTGCCGGAGTCGAGCCGAAGCCGCTCGCCGATCTTCTTGACGGGCAGTTCGCCGTGTTCCCAGAGCACGAGCATGACGAGGTACTGGGGGTAGGTGAGCCCGAGATCTTTCAGGACGGCGCGGTAGACCCCGTTGAAGGCACGGGCGGCGGCGTGCAACGAGAAGCAGATCTGCTCGTCGAGCCGGAGCAGGTCTTCGTCCGTGACCCGAGGTGAACCGTCGCGGCCGATACCCGTGCCGTGCCCGTGCCCCTGCCCGTGCCCGGCCCCGATGCGCCCCTCTGCGTGCTGCTGCTCCATGCCTCACATCGTACAACTCGCCACCCAATTAAGTTGTGCACAATTAAATGGCGTGCTCTACTGGAGTCAGCGAGGGGGCGGCGGCGCCCCCCACGCCAACGGATCGACCCCACGTACGTACGGCAGGAGACCGAGGAACCATGGACGCTCTGTACACCGCAGTCGCCACCGCGAACGGCCGCGAGGGCCGCACCGTCAGCTCCGACGGCCAGATCGACCTGACGCTCGCCTTCCCCGAGGCCCTGGGCGGCAACGGCAAGGGCACGAACCCCGAGCAGCTCTTCGCCGCCGGCTACGCGGCCTGCTTCGCCAGCGCGATGAGCAATGTGGCCCGCCAGGAGAAGATCGACGTGACGGACGTCTCCGTGACGGCGGAGGTCAGCATCGGCAAGGACGAGACGGACGGCGGCTTCGCCCTGTCGGTCGTCATGCGGGCGGAACTCCCGGACCACCTCCAGGGCCCCGCGGGCGAGGACCTCCTCAAGAAGACCCACGCGTTCTGCCCGTACTCGAAGGCGACGCGCGGCAACATCCAGGTGGACCTGATCATCGAGTAACCAGCCCTCTACGGGGCCCGCTCCAGCCCCTGCCAGGGCCCGCCCCCCATCAACCCGCGGCTCCCCCATGACCACCCGCTACACTGACGGCGGCGGACCCAGTCTCCGGACGGGCACCGCCACGCCTTCGTAGCTCAGGGGATAGAGCACCGCTCTCCTAAAGCGGGTGTCGCAGGTTCGAATCCTGCCGGGGGCACAGCAGTAAGGGCCAGTTGAGAGGCGTGAACCTCTCGAACTGGCCCTTTTGCATGAGCTCTCGACTGCGCACCCTTCAGCGAACCGCTACGGACGCGCAGCGCACGCAGGTCCTGGCCGCCGGGCGCACTTCGAGGCGCTCCGTCGGGATCGGCTCGCCGCATTGCTCGCAGCGCCCGTAGTCGCCTCTCTCCAACCGTTCCAGGGCGCGATCGAGATCGTTCAGATGCTCGCGCGCCTGGGACAGCAGGGCCGCGACGTGCGCCCGCTCGAAGGCCGTGCTCGCGCCCTCCGGGTCGTGCTCGTCGTCGACGGCCACCATCGCGTTGGCCTCGACGATCCCTTCGAACTCTCGACTGAGCGCGGATATCTGGTGCAGCGTGCCGACACGGTCGGCCCCGAGCAGCGCCCGCATCGACTCGCTCTGGGGCGCGTCGAAAGCGGCATTGGTGCTTTGATCGCTCATTTCGTAGGAAACCGCATGATCTTGCGCCGAATTCCCGGGGGGCTCGTAGACCGCGTGGAGCGGTCAGGTCGGGTTGCGCAGCGGTTCGCGCGCGAGCGCGGTCGCGTCGACCGAGCCGTCCACGAGGATCTCGTCGGCCTGCTCCGGTGCGGTGATCAGGCCGACCACGAAAACGGGGAGGGCCTACATCTTGCGTACGAAGGTCTTCTCGCCGTTGTGCCAGGTGATCGTCACGCCGTGCTGGCCGCCGCCGCCCTCACGGGCCGACCACACGTCGAGGGAGGCGATCTCGGGAGACTCGGCCGCGCCGATCACCCCCGCGAACCAGGCGTCCGGGGCGCCCGTCGCCGGGGCCGCCTCGAACGGTGCCGGGGTGCCCTGCACCGGAGCCGTGGGTGAGTCGTGCTTCGCGCCTTCGGCGAGCTGGCCGATCATCTGCCAGCGGGTCTCCCGGCCCGCCACGGTCACGGCCAAGCCGTAGGGGTGCTGGTCGTCCCCTGCCTCGGCGAGTGTCTGCACCCGCTGTACGTCGGACGAGTTCTTGAAGAGGTCGGTGGCGAAATCCTGGAACGCGGCGGGATGCATACGTGATCACTCCTCTCGTGGCGGCCCGGTCATTTTATGAGCGGACGCCGACAGCTCACGGGCCTCCGCCCGGGCGGTTCGAAGGGCTCCGGCCTCCCTCGGTCCGACCCTGCTTCCCGGTACAGGCAGTCGACTTCGCGGCCCACGTGGACCTGCGCGCCGTCAACCGCGCTTGTGCGGGTGGGGTCAGGTGACGGGCCGCTGTTCGCACTGGCTGAGAGACGACAACAGACGTGTCCCGCTGTACCGCTCCCGTTAGATTCGGCGCATGGTGACAGCGACGGTGCGTGAATGGCGGGACGAGGAGGGCTGGGGTGTGCTCGACTCCCCCGAGACTCCGGGCGGCTGCTTCGGACACTTCTCCGACATTCGGATGCACGGGTTCCGCACTCTGGTGCCCGGTCAGCAAGTGGACCTCACGTGGGAAGCCCCTGGCTTCAAGCAGGACGGGTACGACTACCGAGCGGTGAGCATCGTGCCTCGCTCTGCCTGACGTCCGGTCGGGTGGCGGATATCAGAGGCTTCGCAGGGCGGTGCTCCGGCTGGCGGTGCGTGCGGCTCGTAGAGCTCGGCGCATGCGCTCACCGTCGAGGCACGGTTCCGTCTCTGTCTCTGTCTCTGTCTCTGTCTCTGTCTCTGTCTCTGTCTCTGTCTCTGTCTCTGTCTCACAGAGGGTGCAGTATTTCAGGTGGGCCAGGTAGCTCTGGTAGATGAGTTCCTCACGGCGGCTTGGCGTGGCGGGTTCTTTCGCCTCGGCCTCGCTCCTGTCCGAGGCGCGTCCGAAGGCGACGAGCGCTGATACGGCCGCCGGTTCGCACAGGTCGCCCTCGTAGCGCGGGAGCACGGACCAGTAGGTGCCGGGGGGTTCGGTGCGGGCGAGGCTCGGTACGCCGAGGTAGGTGCCGTGGCTCAGGCGGGGTGCCGTGGCCTGGTGCTTCCAGGGGCGGGCGCGGCACGGTTTCGTCAGGGCGTAGTAGCTGCCGCCCAGGGTGCGGCCGTCGTAGATCACCGGACCTTCGAGGAGCCAGGTCAGGCGGGCGGCGACCTCTCGCTGGGCCGTAGCGTTCACGGCCGCGTGCAGCAGCGCCTCGGGGAGGCGGATCGCGTCGAAGCGGCAGCCGAGCGGCAACAGCGCGACGCCGGTCTCCTCCCATTCCCGCTCCGCCTGCTCGGGGGCGCGCTGGCAGCGGGCGAGCCAGTCCGATGGTGCGTATGCCGTGACGGGGACGGTCCTTCCCGTCTTTCGCGGCCCATCCGTGCTCTCGACCATGTCGGCTCCTTGCTGGTTCCTTGGTGATCGGCCGGCCCAGGACCCTTCGTGCGGTCGCCGAGCGCCTTGCTCCAAGTAGAGGGCGTCGTCAGAACGAGTGGAGGGGCCTCGATAGGGGCCCATCAGGGGCCAGTTGCGCGGGTAGCTTGTCGGTGGGAGGCCCCCTGCATGGACGATCCGAGGACGGCACGACGTGCGTTCGGCGCGTACCTCGCCGCTTTGCGCAGGCAGGCGCGGCTCTCGCAGTCCCAGCTCGCCACGCGCCTGTGCAGGGCCAGCGGTACGGTCACGCTCACCCGGAACGAGGTCTCCCGGTGGGAACGGGGCGAACGGCTGCCCGGCGCCTGGAGCACCGCCCTGGCCACTGTGCTCCGCGTGCCCGTCCATGTCTTGGAGCTGGCGGTCGCACAGGCCCGTGGGGACGCGGAACCACCACAGGACGACCACCCGCATGCCGTCGTGCGGCAGCGTGCGGGCTGGCTGCTCGCTCATGACCGCGCTCACGGCGGGGACCACGTCGCGGACGCGGCGGTCCAGGTGTGGCACGCCGCCCGCGCGGAGATCGCCGACGGTGACGACAAGGCGCACTTGCGCGTCGTCGCCGAGCTGGCGGAGATCGCGGGGTGGGTGCTGTTCGACGCGGCGCGGACGCGGGAGGCGCGGGGCGCGTGGATAGAGGCCCAGCATTTCGGCCGCCTCGCCGGGGACCGGGGCATGCAGTGGTTCGCCCTGGACCTGATGTCCCTGGAAGCCGTGGAGAGTGGGCGGACCGGCGAGGCGCTCGCGCTCTGCGATGAGCTGGCCGGTCTCGGGGTGCCGCCGCGCGTGGCGCTCCTGACCGAGCTGCGGCGGGGCCGCGCCCTCGCGTCCGCCGGTGACCGGCCGAGGGCCCGGCAAGCCATTGGCCGGGCGCGGAGCGGCCTGGAGGACTCTCTGAGCCCTCGTGATCCGGAGTGGTCGTGGTGGGTCGACGACCTGGAGGTCACCGGGCACGAGGCGGAGGTCGCCCTGCTGCTGGGGGAGCCGGAGCGCGCCGTTCCGCTCTTCGAGCGCACTCGTGAGCTGACCGGCGCCATCGACCCCACGGGGCGCGGCGCTCTCTACTACGCCGCCGCCGAGCTGGACGCCCTCGTACGACTCAGCGCCTGGCGGCAGGTCGAGGAGGCCCTGCTGCGACTCCCGCCGATCCTGCGCAACGTGACCTCGTCCCGCAATCGCAGGCGCCTGCGGAGCGCGCTGAGCGCCATCGAACGCGACGGGCCTGTCTGGCTCGCCGCGGAAGCGCGGGAAGTAATGACCTCCTAGCCCTGGTGTGGCGGGGGCCGTACGCGATCCGCCTCGCCGAGCCGTGAAAGGGATCACCGTGACTGACCAGCTGAAAGAGGTCGCCCACTTTCTGTGGGAGGCGGGCACGCTGAAGAACGCGCGGCGGACAGGGTGGTGGATGGCCGGTGTTCGCGATCCGGAGAGCATCGCCGAGCACGCATGGCGTACGGCCGTGATCGCCTCGGTCATCGCCACCCTGGAGGGCGCCGACGCGGCCCGCGCCGCGCACCTCGCCGTGTGGCACGACTCCCAGGAGACGCGTACCGGGGACGTCAATCACCTCGGCAAGAAGTACGCCGAGCCCGGTGACGCTGTGGCAGTGACCGCTGATCAGACGGCTGGCATGCCCGAGGCTCTCCGTACCGCCGTGCGCGCCGTCGTCGCCGAGTACGAGGCCAAGCAGACCCCCGAAGCCCTCTGCGCCAGGGACGCCGACAAGCTGGAATGCGTGTTGCAAGGCCTTGAGTACAGGAACCAGGGTTACGCCAGCGCCCAGCGCTGGATCGACAACAGCCGCGCCCGCATCGTCACCGGATCAGGGCAGAGGCTCGCTGATGAGCTGCTCGCGCAGGCGCCCTTGGACTGGCTGCGAGCCGCCATGGGCGAGAAGGCTGGCCAGTGATCGGAACGGGCTGAGAAGCAGCCCCCCCAAGACGACACGCCAGCCCACCGAGCGGAGTCGTCCGGTGGCGTCGCCGATTCGCCCCGTCC
>NZ_JASKYR010000454.1:0-6468 GCF_041028215.1 Streptomyces flavofungini | reverse complement strand
GCGCTCCACGCCCTGCCGGGGCCCGGCAGGGCGTGGAGCGCGGCGCGGGATCTGCCGGAGGTGCCCGCGGAGCCGTTCCGTGACTGGTGGGAGCGGACGAGGGGCGGCACGACGGAGCGGAGCGGCGGGAAATGAGCAGCAGGGACATCATCCTTGGCCGGGTGCGCCGGGCGCTCGCGGACGTGCCGGAGGACGACACCGCGTACGAGGCGGCGGTGGGGCGCCGGTATGCGCGGGAGCACGGCGGACGCGGCACGGAGGAGACCGTCGAGCTGCTCGCGGAGAACCTCGCGGACTACCGGGCGGTCGTGCACCGGTGCACGGCCGGGGAGCTTCCGGAGCTTCTGGCGCGGCTGCTCGCGGCGCGCGGCGCGGAGTCGGTGCTGGTGCCGCCGGGGCTGCCGCCGCACTGGCTGAAGGCGGTCGACGCGACGCGGGTGCCGGACCGCGCCGAGAGCACCGCGCACGAGCTCGACCGGGTGGACAGCGTCGTCACCGGCTGCGCGGTCGCCGTCGCCGAGACCGGCACGCTGGTCCTCGACGGCTCGGCCGACCAGGGCCGGCGCCGTATCACCCTGGTGCCGGACCACCACATCTGCGTCGTCCGGGTGCCGGACCAGGTCGTGCCGTCCGTACCCCTGGCCCTGGAGCGGCTCGCTCCGGCGCGTCCGCTGACCTGGATCTCGGGGCCCTCGGCGACCAGCGACATCGAGTTGGACCGGGTCGAGGGCGTGCATGGGCCGCGCACCCTTGAGGTGGTGCTGATGAGCGGTGAGTGACCGGCGCGGCTAGCGTGAGTGCATGATCCGGTTCGAGCAGGTGACCAAGCGCTATCCGGACGGCACCACGGCCGTGGACGGCCTCTCCTTCGAGGTGGCCGAAGGTGAACTGGTCACCCTCGTCGGCCCGTCCGGCTGCGGCAAGACGACGACGATGATGATGGTCAACCGGCTGATCGAGCCCACGTCGGGCCGCATCTTCGTGGACGGCGAGAACATCGCCGAGGTGGACCCGGTGCGCCTGCGCCGCAGGATCGGTTACGTCATCCAGCAGGTCGGCCTCTTCCCGCACCGCACGGTCCTGGACAACACGGCGACCGTGCCCGCGCTCATCGGCTGGAAGAAGGCCAGGGCCAGGGCGCGGGCGGCGGAGCTGCTCGACCTGGTGGGCCTGGACCCGAAGACCTTCGGCTCCCGCTATCCCGAGCAGCTCTCGGGCGGTCAGCGGCAGCGGGTCGGGGTGGCCCGCGCGCTCGCGGCCGACCCTCCCGTCCTCCTGATGGACGAGCCGTTCGGGGCGGTCGACCCGGTGGTGCGCGAGCAGTTGCAGGACGAGTTCCTGCGGATGCAGTCGGCGGTGCGCAAGACGGTTCTGCTTGTGACGCACGACATCGAGGAGGCGGTGCGGCTCGGGGACCGTATCGCGGTGTACGGACAGGGGCGGATCGAGCAGTTCGACACGCCGGGGGCGGTGCTCGGGTCGCCCGCGACGCCGTACGTCGCCGAGTTCGTCGGGGCCGACCGGGGGCTCAAGCGGCTCTCGGTGACGGAGATCCAGACGGACGACCTGGAGCAGCCGCCGGTCGCCCGCCTGGACGAGCCCGCCGCGCAGGCGGCGGCACGGCTGCGTGCGGAGGAGGCGCGCTGGGCCGTCGTCCTGGACACGGACGGCGATCTGCACGGCTGGGTCGGTGTCGACGAGGTCGGGCTCGCGGGTTCCGGCGGCACGGTCGGCGACCTGGCCCACCGCATGAACTCCTGGGTACCGGTGGGCGCCCCGCTGAAGCAGGCGTTCGGCGTGATGCTCCAGCACGACGCGGGCTGGGTCGCGGTCCTGGACGGCGCGCGCTTCCTGGGCGTCCTGACCCCGGCGAAGCTGCACGAGGCACTGCGGCGGTCGGTGGACGCGGACGCGCAGGGCCTGGCACGGACGCAGGTGGAATTCGACTCGGTCGCCGACGCGTAGCCGCTGCGCTGGCCGGGCGGGCCTTGGCGCAGGCRGCCGGGCAGACCTCAGCACCGCGAACCGGGCGGACCTCGRCRCAGGCGGCCRGGCGGRCCTCRRCGCCACGAACCGGGCGGGCCTCCGCGCAGGCGGGCGGGTGGGACTCGGCGCCGCGACGGGTCTCGGCGTCGCGGGTCGGGCGCGGTTGCGTGCGTGGTCCCCGCAGACCCTGGCGGGGTGCCGCCGCCGGAGCTACAGCAGGCCCTTGTCCTCCAGATAGGCCCGTGCCACGTCCTGCGGGAGGCGGCGCCAGCTGTCTACCTGTTCGTTCAGGGAGGCCAGGTCCTGTGTCGTCAGTACCGGGCCCAGGCGGCCGAGCGCCGCGGCGACGCCCTCGCTGCCCGCGCGGGAGCGGTTGACGACGGGGACGAGGTAGTCGGCGTTCTGGAGGTGCTTGTCGTCCTGGAGGAGGACGAGGCCGAAGTCGTCGAGGGTGGCGTCCGTCGAGGTGGTGAGCACCATCTGGTCCTGACCGCTCTGGACCGCCTTCTTGGCCTGGGTGGTGCCGACGCCCTTGGGGTCGACGCCGGTGAGGTCGATCCCGTAGACCTTCTTCAGGCCGGGCGCGCAGTAGGGGCGCCGCACGCACTCGTCGCCCGCGGCGAGCCGCACCTTCAGGCCGGATCTGCCCAGGTCGCTCAGGGTTCTCAGACGGTGCTGCCGGGCGTAGGCGGCGGTGACGGCGAAGGCGTTCTGGTCGACCGCCTTGCCGGGGTCGAGGACGGTGAGGCCGCGCGGGGCGGCGAGGCGGCGCAGCGCCTTGATGGTCGCGTCCACGTCCGGGGAGCCCACGGGCTCGGCGTCGGCACCGTTCTCCTTGGCGTTCAGCCAGTCCGCGAACGTCGCCGCGTACTCGGGGACGACGTCGATCTGCCCGGACTCCAGGGCGGGCTCGTACAGCTCGCGGTTGGCCACGGAGAGGATCTTGGTGCCGTACCCGGCCTTGTTGAGGAGCAGGGCGTACATCTGGGCGAGCAGGTCGGACTCGGTGAAGCCCGCGGAGCCGACCGTGAGGTTCTTGCTGTCGCCGGGCGGTGCGGTGACCTCGCCCCGGTTCTCCAGGGAGGGACCGGACGCGCAGCCCGCGACCAGGGCGAGCGACGCCGCCGCTGCCGCCGCCGCGATACGGCTCCTCATCAGGACCTCCCCCGCGTCCACCCCGGCGCGAGCCGCTCGGCGGCCTCGAAGACGCCCTCCACGATCAGCGCGAACCCGGCCACCAGCACGGCTCCCGCCACGACCTGCGGGGTGCTCGCCAGGTTGAACCCCGCCGTGATGATCCGGCCGAGTCCCCCGCCGCCCGCGAGCGCGGCGATGGTGGCGGTGGCGACGAGCTGGACGGCGGCGATGCGGACCCCGCTGAGCACCAGCGGCAGGGCGAGCGGGAGTTCGACCCGCCACAGCATCTGCCGTCCCGTCATGCCCATGCCCCGGGCCGCCTGGACGACGCTGCGGTCGACGCCGCGCATGCCGACGTAGGCGTTGGTGAGCAGCGGCGGTACGGCGAAGAGGACGAGGGCGACGACGGTCGGTCCGTCGCCCCAGGTGCCGAGGGGGGTGAGGAGGAGCAGGACGAGTACGGCGAAGGTGGGCACCGCGCGCCCGACGTTGGAGATGTTGACGGCGAGCGCGCCCCCCTTGCCGAGGTGGCCGAGGACGAGCGCGACCGGCAGGGCGATGAGGCAGCTGATCACCAGGCAGACGACGGTGAGGACGAGATGCTGGGTGAGCCGGTGCCAGATGCCGTCGTCGCCCGACCAGTGCGAGGGGTCGCCGAGCCAGGCCCAGGCGTCACCGAGCGTCTTCACGCGCGCACCGCCCTCGTCCAGGGCGTCAGGACCCGCTGCACGCCGAGCAGCAGCAGATCGGCGCCGACGGCGATGACGACACAGAGCACGGAGGCGGTGAGCACCTGCGCCTTGAAGTAGGTGTTCATGCCCGCGTAGATGAGGTTGCCGAGGCCGCCGAAGCCGACGATCGCGCCGACGGTGACCAGGGAGACGGCGGAGACCATGGCGATCCGGAGCCCGGCCATGGCGGCGGGCAGCGCGAGCGGCAGTTCGACGGTGAGCAGCAGGCGCACCGGGCCGTAGCCCATGCCGCGCGCGGCCTGCCGGGTCTCCTCGGGGACGGCGCGCAGTCCGGCCAGGATGTTCCGCACGAGCAGGGTGAGCGAGTACAGGACGAGGCCCGCGACGACGAGCGGCGCGGAGAGGCCGTAGACCGGGAGCAGCAGCGAGAACATCGCGAGCGAGGGAATCGTGTACAGGACCGTCGTGAGCGCGAGGACCGGGCCCGCGGCCAGGCTCCAGCGGCGGGCGAGCACGGCGAGGGGCACGGCGATGGCCAGCGCGATCAGCACGGACAGGGAGGTGAGCTGGAGATGCTGCACGACCGCGTCGAGGAGGATCTGGCGGCGGGTGCTCAGATACTCACCGCAGATCCATTCGTTGCGCGCGAGGCAGTCGTCGGGTGGCCCGGTCACCTGTCCATTCAAGTCCGGGGCCGTGGGCGTCGGCGCGCTGGAGTGACCCGTACGGGCTCAGCCCGTACGTCGACCGGTCGATCCCCCTGCCGGGCACCGCCGACCCGGCACCACCGACCCGGCACCGCCGATCAGGCACCGCCGATCAGGCACCGCCGGTCAGGGTGTGAGGACGACCTTGCCGCTGACCGTGCCGGACTCGGCGAGCCGCAGGGCCTCCGCGACGCGGGCCAGCGGCAGTTCGGCGGCGACGCTCGCGGTGATCTCACCGCGGTCCAGGGCGGCGAAGACCTGGGTGAGGTCGGCGCGCAGCCGGGCACGGAAGCGGTCCTTGCCGAAGGCGCGGCCCGCCCAGACGTTGTAGAAGCAGGCGCGGCGGCCGTTGGGCAGGGCGTTCCACAGCCACACCCTGCCCAGGATCTTCAGGACGGGCCACTGCTTGGACCCGGTGTCGTCGCGGGTCGCGGCGGTGCCGTACGAGACGAGCGTCCCGCCGGGTGCGAGCAGCCGCCAGGAGTCGATGACGCCGCGCCCGCCGACGTGGTCGAACACGGCGTCCACCCCGCCGGGCGCCAACTCCCGCACCCGGCGCGGGACATCCTCGGTGCGGTAGTCCACGGGATCGACGCCGAGCCGTCGCAGGGCCTCGTGGTGGCGGGCCGACGCCGTGCCGATGACGCGCGCGCCCGCGGCCAGGGCGAGCTGGACCAGGAGCGTGCCGACCCCGCCGTTGGCGCCGTGCACCAGGACCGTCGCCCCGGCCCGCACGCGGGCCCTGCGGTGCAGCATCTGCCAGGCGGTGATGCCGTTGACCACCGCGGTCTCCGCCGTGGCGGCGGCCATGCCCTCGGGCACCTCGACGACGTCCGCCGCGTCGAGCAGGACGTGGCTGGCCCAGCCGCCGGTCTTCGTCAGCGCGGCGACCCGCCTGCCGGTGAGCGAGGGAGGCACGCCGGGGCCCGCCGTCAGGACGGTGCCGACGAGGTCGTAGCCGGGGACGAAAGGGAAGGGCGGCTGGTCGTAGTACCGGCCGCGCCGCATCTGCTGCTCCGCGAAGGAGACGCCGGTCGCCTCCATGGCGACGACGATCTGACCGGTCCCGGGCACGGGCACGGGCCCGCGCCGGAACTGGAGGCCTTCCGGCTCGACCTGGCCGGGGAGTACCACCTCGGTGCGTTCTGCGGTGCTGTTCATCGCTGCCTCCTTGGCTATGGCTCACGCCCGCCCCATCGCGGGAGGGGGGGTGATTGGTCCGCACGAGATGGTTACCGCATCTCGCTTAAGTTAGAAGCTATAACTGCTCCGAGTTGGCGTCAAGCGATGCAGTGATACCTTCTAACTAAAGCGTCAAGCGCTAGCTAAGGAGTGAGGACATGGGCAGCGCCGAAGCCGGTACGGCGGGCGGCACGGGCACCGCCTCCCCGCGCGAGCGGTACCGCGCGCAGGTCCGCGCGGAGATCAAGGAACGCGCCTGGGAACAGATCGCCGACGCCGGGGCCTCGGCGCTCTCGCTGAACGCGATCGCCAAGCGGATGGGGATGAGCGGACCCGCGCTCTACCGGTACTACGGCAGCCGGGACGAGCTGATCACCGAGCTGATCACCGACGCGTACCGCAGCCAGGCCGACACCGTACGGGCCGAGGCGGCCGCAGGCGGCGATCTCACGGACCTCGCGCACGCGCTGCGGCGATGGGCCCTCGCCGACCCCCAGCGGTACTTCCTCATCTACGGGACGCCCGTGCCGGGCTACCACGCGCCGGACGACGTCACGGCCATCGCCAGGGAGATCATGGGAACGCTGCTCGACGCGTGCGCGGCGCTGCCGGAACCGGCCGATTCCGGCGGGGCCCTCGACCAGCACATCGCGGGGCATCGGGAGTGGGCGGAGGGGCACGGCGCCTCCCCCGCCCGGCTCCGCCGGGCCCTGACCCTCTGGAGCCGGCTGCACGGGGCGCTCTCCCTGGAGCTGGCGGGGCAC
>NZ_JASKYR010000453.1:0-7188 GCF_041028215.1 Streptomyces flavofungini | reverse complement strand
CCCAAGAAGGCAGGCCTCCATGCGACACGGCAGACACCGCACGCTCGGCATAGGGACCGTCATCGGATCGGCGCTGGCCGTCGGCGCGCTCGCCCTCGCGCCCGCGGCCGGTGCGGTCGATCCGCAGAGCGCCACCCTCTCCTTCGACTGCGGCTCCTTCGGCTCGGGCACGGCGACCCTCACCGCCGCCCAGGACGGCACCAGCGCCACCATCGAGGTGTCCACCTCGGCGATCACCGCCCCCATCGACATCGGCGCGGGCGCGGTCGACTCCACGCTCACCCTCACGAAGAACGGCTCGGGGACCACCGAGTTCACCGGCAGCTCCAACCCGGCCATCCCGGCGGGCGGCGCCGTCTCCACCGGGCCGCTCACCGGCACCGTCGCCGCCGGGGACAGCCTTGAGGGCAGGTCCCTGCGGATCGTGGTCCTCGGCATCACGGTGACGTGCAACGCCACGTCGGCGCAGACGCCGGGCCCGTTCGTCTTCTGATCGTCCCGTCACTCCCCCACCAGGGGCCGCACGTACTGCTCGCCCTTCTCGTCCCGTACGGCGAAGCCCGCCTCACGCACCGCCTCGGCCAGGTCCCTGGCGTCGCGCGGGGCGTCCCGCTTCAGGGCGGCCTCGCGGGCCTTGAGGAGCGCGTGGGCCTCGGCGGGCAGGTCGGGGGTGCCGGGAATCCAGCGGCGGAACAGGGCCGCGTGCGGGTCGGCGTCCCGCCAGGGGTAGCCGTGCGCGCGGAACGCCTCGGCCAGCGCGGCGGCGGGCGCCTGGTGCTCGCCCCGGGCCAGTTCGGCGGAGTCCCTGCCGAGGACGACCAGGTGCTTGCCGTCGCGGAAGACCGCCGCGATGTCCGCGCGCCGCAGGACCAGGGTCGAGTCGTGCTGCTCGACGCGCACCTCCTCGTCGGTCAGCCGCAGGCGCATCGCCTCGGCCATCGCGACGAACGCGAGGACGAGGCCGACCACAAGACCGGCCGCCATCACGACCCCGGTCTGCCAGGGCGCGTCGAGGCCGCCGACGAAGGCGACGGCGTCCCGCCAGGGCAGCACTGGGGAGTCCGACGCCCAGCGGGCCAGGCGCGGCACGGCGAGGCCGATCAGCAGTCCGGCCGCGGGCAGCCCGGCGAGCAGCACCCACAGGTCGCCCTTGGAGTGCCGGAGGTCCGTCGTCCGCGGCTCCGCGGCGCCAGGTCTCTTCTCGAACCGGTCGCTCGGCATCGTGATGGTGCTCCGTTCCTCCCGTGACGTCGGACCCGCCGTCCAACGACGTACGCACGCAACGCTAGGAGCCGTGCGGGACGGTACGCGGCGGCCGAAAGTCGGTCGCGGCCGAACTTCGGTAGCGATTACGGTGCCGCTCATGCTGCCCGAGGTGACCACGGACGAGGAATGGGACCGCGTCGTCCCCGACGAGGCGGTCATGCGGCCCGGAGCCGAGGACCTCTGCGCACGGCTCGGCCTCGCGGGCGCGCCCCTGGTCCGCTACCCGGCGGGCTCACAGCCCGTCTACGCGGTGGGCGAGGCGCACGTACTGAAGCTCTTCCCCAAGGCGGCGGCCGAGGACGGCATCGCCGAGGGCCGCGTCCTGAGCCACATCCAGGGCAGGCTGCCTGTGCCCACACCCCGCGTCCACGGGGCAGGCGCGTACGAGAACGGCTGGTACTACGTCCTCATGGACCGGCTGCCCGGCGAGGACCTCGCCGTCGCCTGGCCGCGCCTGCCGCGCGCCGACCGGGAGCGGCTCGTCACCGAGGCGGCCGAAACGCTCGCCGCGCTGCACGCCCTCGACCACGCGCCGCTTGCCGATGTGCTCGGCCCCGGTGACTGGGACGCCTTCCTCGGGCGCCAGTCGGAGGGGGCGGACGGGCGGCAGCGCGAGCGCGGGCTCCCGGAGAGCTGGCTGGCGCAGATGTCCGGCTTCCTCGACTCCGTCTCCTTCGAGGGCGCGGCGTCCCCGGGCCGACGGGCTCTGCTGCACACCGAGTTCATGCGCCAGCACCTGCTGGCCGCACCCGCGCCCGGGCCCGGTGGCGGCTGGCGGCTCACCGGGCTCCTCGACTTCGAGCCCGCCATGATCGGCGACCGGGCCTACGACTTCGTGGGCGTCGGGCTCTTCGTCACCCGCGCCGAACCGGGGCTCCTCGCCCGCTTCACCCGGGCGTACGGCGAGACGTTCCCGCCCCGCCTGCTCCTCGCGTACACCCTGCTGCACGTCTACAGCAACCTCCCCTGGTATCTGCGCGAGCTGCCCGCACCACCCGAGCCGACGCTCGACGCGCTGGCGGAGAAGTGGTTCGGGCGGGAGGCGTAGGCCGCCCGGCGGACGGAGCGGAGCCGTCAACCGCCGTCGGCGGCGGCGACGTCCGACCGCTCCGCCACGCGGCGCAGCTGCGCGGCGAGCACGGCCTCCGCGTCCGGGGTCAGGGTGCGCAGCGCCACCATGGCGGTGACGATGACGTCGCAGAGCTCGGCCTGGACGTCGTCCCAGGAGTGGCTCGTGCCCTTGCGCGGATTCTGGCCCATGGCGCCGATGACCGCCTCGGAGACCTCGCCGACCTCCTCGGAGAGCTTCAGCATGCGCAGGAGCAGGGCTTCCCGCGGGGTGCGCTGGTTGTGGGAGTCCAGCCAGTCGTGGAGCCGGGCGATGGTGTCCCACGGGTTCGGGGCGGCCGGGGCGGCGGCCGGGTGCTCGTTCATGCCCGCAGCCTGCCACGGCGGCCGGAGTCTACTCCTCGGAAGCGGCGCTCTCCCGTACGTTCTTGGCGCGCGCCCCCAGCGTCAGGACGACCCCGACCGCGGTGCCCGCGAGGGCGGCGGGGACCATCCAGCCGCGGTTGAGGGCGTGGCCGACGGCGTGGTCGACGGAGTAGCGGCCGGGTCCGGTGACGGCGAGGGCGGCGGCGGTCAGGCCGAGGAACGCCGGGTACTCATAGCCGCCGCCCTGGCTGAAGAAGCCGTTCGGCGCGTGCACGGCGGCGGCGCCCGCCATCGCGCCCGCCGCCGCCGACCCCGCCGCCGGGGTGGCGAGCCCCAGCGCGAGTAGGGCGCCGCCACCGGCCTCGGCGAGCCCGGCGACCAGGGCGTTCAGCTTGCCGGGCACATAGCCGATGGACTCCATGAAGGCGCCGGTGCCCTCAAGCCCGTGCCCCCCGAACCAGCCGAACAGCTTCTGGCAGCCGTGCGCGGCCAGGACGCCGCCGGTTCCGGCGCGCAGCAGCAGCAGTCCGAGGTCACGTCGGTCCAGGCACGAGCAGCTCATCGGGGCTCCCAAGGCAGGGTGGGGAAGGAAACGGTCTTCCCCCACCGTCCGACGTACCGGCGCCGGGCACCCGGTTCACGCCGCCGTACGGGTGAGGGGCGCCCGGCTCCCGGTGGCGCGGCGGGTCGCCCGGTGTGAGCGTGTGCCCATGAGCATCCAGGTGAACCGGCTCGGCGACCCCGCGGTCCGCGCCTTCGTGAGCGCCGTGAACGCCCACGACAAGCACGCCTTCGAGGCGCTGCTCGCGCCCGGCGCGACCATGTCCGACGACGGCTCCGACCGCGACGTCGCCGAGTGGACCGAACGGGAGATCTTCTCCTCGAACGGCCACATGGACGTCGAGTCGGAGTCGGACGGGGGCCGGGCGCTGCTCGTCTCCTACCGCAATGACACCTGGGGCGAGATGCGGACGAAGTGGTACTTCACCGTGGACGGCTCGGGCCGGATCTCCCACTTCGAGACCGGCCAGGCCTAAAGCCGCCGTACCCGGGGGCCCGCGGCGGACCCCTGTGCACGAGCCGCTTGGGTCACGCCGGGATGCGCACCGCGGTCCCGCTGACCCGCACCCGCTCGTCGCCCTCGCGCAGCGTCACCGTCAGGACGCCGGGCCTGCCCATGTCATCGCCCTGGTGGAGGGTGAGGACCGTGGCGGCGGGGACGAGGCCGAGCTCGCGCGCGTAGGCGCCGAAGGCCGCGGCGGCGGCGCCCGTCGCCGGGTCCTCCACGACGCCGCCCACCGGGAACGGATCGCGGACGTGGAAGACGTCCGCCGACGCCCGCCACACCAGCTGCACGGTGGTGAGGTCCAGGCGCCGCATCAGCGCTTCGAGGCGCGCGAAGTCGTAGTCGAGCGCGGCGAGGCGCTCCCGGGTCGCCGCCGCGAGGACGAGGTGGCGGGCGCCCGCGAAGGCGATCCGGGGCGGCAGCCCGGCGTCCAGTTCCCCGGCGTCCCAGCCGAGCGCGGCGAGCGCTTCGGCCACGTCGTCGGCCCCGGCGGCCGCCACGCGCGGCGCGACGCTGGTGAGCGTGGCCCGCGGGGTCCCATCCGCGCTGTCCACGGCCACCGGAACCGTGCCCGCCGGCGTCGCGAACACATAGCCGTCGGCGGGTGCGGAGCCGTCCCGTTCCGCGAGCGCCACCGCGGCGGCCACCGTGGCGTGCCCGCAGAACGGGACCTCGGCCTTGGGAGAGAAGTAGCGCACGTCGTAGGCCCGTGCGGGGGCGCTGGGGGCGCCGGAGTCCCGGGCCGTGAGGAACGCCGTCTCGCTGTAGCCGAGTTCTGCCGCGATCGCGAGCATCGCCGTGTCGTCGAGCCCGGCCGCGTCGAGGACGACACCCGCGGGGTTGCCGCCCGCGGGGTCGGTGGTGAAGGCCGCGTAGCGCAGCACTTCGGGGGCAGGGGTGCCGTCTTGATAAGTCGTCATGCGCAGGGCAACCGTGCCGTGGCGCGGGTCATTCCCCGTGGTTCCGCCAGGCGAAATATCCCGGAATGGTCGCCCTGCGCCCCTCCCCCTGCTGGTGGTCAGTGGCAGCTCACGTGCCCGGAGCCGGTGCGGGACCAGGAGCAGGAGTCCTGGAGCGAGCCGCTGGGCTTGACGAGGCGGGCCTTGTCGCCGGTGTTGTTCCAGACGTAGCTGCCCCGGCCCCAGTAGCGCACGCCGGAGGCGTTGGTGCCCTTGCCCGTGCGGACCTTGACGGTCTTGCCCGCGCCGATCTTGTAGCTGCCGAAGGTGTAGGTGTACCCGGTGTTGTCCTTGAGCTTGTAGCCCTTGAGCTGGATCGGGGACCGGGTGTTGTTGTGGATGTTGACCCACTCGGCGTTCAGCGAGGCGTTCGAGCGGGTGTCACGCCCGGGGCTGTCGTACTGGATGTAGCCGAGGTGCAGCCCGCCCTGGTGGCTCGCCGCCGACGCGGGCGACGCGGCGAGCAGGGCCGCCGACAGGGCGGTGGCGGCGAGGACGGCGGGGGCGGCGGTGCGTATGCGCAAGGGTTGCTCCAAGTGTGAAGTTCTCGTGGAGAGAAGCTGAGCATACGGTGCGCGCCGACCCGGATCGGCGCGGTGGATCCCACTCCACTTGTGCAGATCTGAGCCGCTGAGGCCCGTCGGCCGCGGCGGCCCTGTCCACCGCCGCGTCGGGATCAGCCGCGCCCGACGTACGGCATGTTCGTGGCGAGGACCGTCGCGAACTGGACGTTCGCCTCCAGGGGCAGTTCCGCCATGTGCCGCACCGTGCGCGCCACGTCGGCCACGTCCATCACCGGCTCGCTCGCGAGTTCGCCGTTGGCCTGGAGGATGCCGGACTGCATGCGCTCGGTCATATCGGTCGCGGCGTTGCCGATGTCGATCTGTCCGACGGCGATCCGGTACGGCCGTCCGTCGAGGGAGAGCGACTTCGTCAGGCCGGTCAGCGCGTGCTTCGTCGCCGTGTACGCCACCGAATTCGGGCGCGGCGTGTGCGCGGAGATGGACCCGTTGTTGATGATCCGGCCGCCCTGCGGCGCCTGCTCCTTCATCTGCCGGAAGGCCGCCTGGGCGCAGAGGAAGGCGCCGTTGAGGTTGGTGTCGACGACGTGCCGCCAGGCCTCGTAGGGGAGGTCCTCGACCGCGACGCCGCCGGGTCCGAAGGTCCCCGCGTTGTTGAAGAGCAGGTCGACCCGCCCGAAGCGCTCGCGCACGGCGGCGAAGAGCGCCGCCACATCCTCCGGGCGCGCCACGTCGGTCCGTACGGGGAAGGCGGCGCCCGCCGTCGCGGAGGCGAGGGCGGCCGTCTCCTCCAGGGTCTCGGGGCGGCGGCCCGCGAGCGCCACCGACCAGCCCGCGGCGAGCAGTTCGAGGGCGACGGCGCGGCCGATGCCGGAACCGGCGCCGGTCACCACGGCGGTCCTCGGGCCGGTCGGGGGCGGGGTGACCCGGGACGTTTCCCGCGCGGGAGTTGGCTCAGCGTTCATGGCCCCGCAGCGTACGGGAGGCCGGGCCACGCGGACATCATCCGCCCGCCATGCGGCTGTTGTGTACGCGACAGGCAGCCGTCGCCCCCCGCTACTTCCATGCCCCTGACACCAATCGTCAGGGAAGGGTCCTATGACACCCGCAGGCACGCACCACGCACCCGAGCTCCGCGCCGCTGCCCAGCACCTCGGGCGCCGCCGCTTCCTCACCGTCACCGGAGCCGCCGCCGCGCTCGCCTTCGCCACCAACCTGCCGAGCGCGGGCGTCGCCGCCGCGGCGGAGCTCGACGCCCGCCGCATCAAGGACGACCCGTTCACGCTCGGCGTCGCCTCCGGGGACCCGCAGCCCACCTCGGTCCTGCTCTGGACCCGCCTCGCCCCCGCCCCCTACGAACCCGGCGGCGGCCTGCCGGCCGAGCGTGTCACCGTCCGCTGGGAGCTCGCCCACGACGCCCGCTTCCGCCGCGTCGCCAGACGGGGCACGGCCACCGCGCACCCCGAGTACGGCCACTCCGTGCACGTCGAGGCCGACCACCTGGACCCGGGCCGCCGCTACTACTTCCGCTTCCGCGCGGGCCAGTGGACCAGCGACACCGGCCGCACCCGCACCGCGCCCGCCGCGGGCAGCGACCCGGCCGCCCTGAAGCTCGCCGCCGTCTCCTGCCAGGCCTACCACGACGGCTACTTCACCGCCCACAAGCACCTGGCCCAGGACGACGTCGACGTCGTCCTCCACCTCGGCGACTACCTCTACGAGTACGCCGTCAACGCCGTCGGCGGCGCCCGCAACTACACCGACCGCACGCTGCCCGCCCACTTCAACAAGGAGACCCAGACGCTGGAGGACTACCGCCTGCGGTACGGCCTCTACAAGTCCGACCCCGACCTGCGGGCCGCGCACGCCGCGCACCCCTTCGTCGTCACCTGGGACGACCACGAGACCGAGAACAACTACGCCGACGACATCTCCGAGAACG
>NZ_JASKYR010000452.1:0-7531 GCF_041028215.1 Streptomyces flavofungini | reverse complement strand
CCGGCCGCGCCGCCGTAGGAGGCGTAGGGGTCGTACTGGCCGCCTTGGTAGGCGTCCTGACCGTTCTGATAGGCGTCGGACTGGTAGGCGCCCTGCCCGCTCTGGTAGGCGTCCGGCTGGTACGCGTCCTGCTGGTAGGCCTGCTGGTCGTAGGTCACGGCTCCGTAGGCACCGTCCCCGTACTGCCCCGGGCCGCCTTCGTAGGCGTGGTTCGCCTCCGGCTCGGCGCCGACCTGGGCCGGGGTGTCCCAGCCGCCCTGGGGCGTGCGTTCGTAGGACGCGTTCTCGGGCTGCTCCTCTCCGTGGGACCGCGTCTGCTGCTGCGGCAGTGCGCCCGAGGGGTCCTGCGGGGGCGCGGGCGGCGGCGCGTCCTGGCCCGGCTCCGGTGCCGCCTGCTCGCTCTGGGCCCGCAGCCTGCGCGCCCTGCGGCCCTCGCCCTCGACCGCCTGGGCCGGGATCACGGGCTCTTCGGGGAGGTCGTCGTCGACGTCGCGGCGGCGTCCCGGCAGGGCGAGGACGACGAGGACGACGGCGAGCGCGCCCTGCGCCCACAGCCAGGCGGTGTGGCCGAACGGCACCTCGTAGGTGACGTCGAGCTGCCCGCCCGAGGTGGGCAGCTCGAAGCCCTGGGCCCAGCCGTCCAGGGTGGTCGGGGTGAGCGGGCGGCCGTCGAGGGTCGCCGTCCAGCCGGGTGCCGCCGAGTCGGCGAGCCGCAGCACGCGGCCCTGCTCACCGGCGGGGATCTTCGTGTGCAGTTCGACGGGGCCCGCCGCGACGGGCTCGGTGTCGCCCGCCTTCGGGACGATGGCGGCGCGGGAGACCTGCCGGTCCACCCGCCACAGCGCACTGCCGTCCTCCTGGCTGAGCCGGGTCAGGCCGGGGGTCGCGTCCAGGGTGCGGCTCATCTGGCGCGGCGCGCCGTCGCGTACGAGCACATAGCGGACGGCGAAGCCGCCGAGCTGGTCGGCCTGGTCGGCGCCGGAGCCCGCGACGAGGCGGGCCACGATCTTGTCGAGCCTGGCGTCGGCACCGGCGGACGCGGCCAGTTCGGCGTCGCCGAGCCGGGCGCCCGAGCCGCGGGCCAGGGTGTACGACACCTCGGCGGGCGACTCGCTGCCGAGCACGAGGGTGCGGGCCTGGTCCTGGGTGCCGCTCTCCTCCGCGACGAACGCGGGCACCTGCACCGGGTCCCGCCGCTCCAGGGGGCCGTCGGCGCCGCGGATCATCCATCCGGCGGCGACGAGCAGCGGTCCCGCCGCCGCGGCGAACGCGATGAGCGCGGCGACCGGCTGGCGCCAGCCGAAGCTCTGCTCGGCGACACGCGCGCGTGCCCCGTCGGCGCCGAGGGCGGCGGCGGCCAGGAGCGCGATGCCGTAGGCGAGCGTGGCGGGGCCTGCCCACGCCGAGCCGTTCGACAGGACGGCGAAGACCAGGGAGACCAGGGCGGCGCACCAGGCGGTACGGATCGCGAGCTGCCGCTCGGCGCGGAGCAGGGCGCCGAGCGCGGCGAGGACGATGCCGATGAGCAGCAGTCCGTCCACGGTGCCGGGGCCACCGGGGCTCGAACCGAGGAGGTCGAGCGCGGTCGCGGAGCCGGTGCCGAACTCAAGACCCGCCTCCGTGAAGAAGCCGAACGGCAGCAGCGTCAGCGACCAGGGCGCGAGGACGAGGAGCGGGGTGCCGAGGGCGGCGAGGAAGCGCGCTCCGTAGGCCACGATGTCGCGTCGGCGGACCGCGAGGAGGGCGAGGCCGAGCACCAGGGCGATCGGCCAGATGATCGGTGTGAAGGCGGTGGCCAGGGTGAGCAGCAGTGCGTACGCCCAGGTGGCGCGCCAGGTGCCGCGGGCGTCGCCGCTCTTGGCCAGGCCGCTCGCCGCGATGCCCGCGCGCGCGATGAGCGGCAGCAGGATCGCCAGGACCGCGGTGCCGATCCGGCCGCCCGCGAGCGCGCCCGTGGCGGCGGGCAGGAAGGCGTAGGCGACCGAGGCCCAGGCGCGCAGCAGGCGTGAGGTGACCAGGGGGCGCGAGGCGAAGTACGCCGCGAAGCCCGCCAGCGGCACGGAGGCGACGAGCAGCACCGTGACGGCGAGTCCGGTGGAGCCGAGGAGCAGCGAGGACAGGGCCGCGACCAGCGCCAGATAGGGCGGGGCGGACTCGGTGCCGCCGGTGCCGACGGGGTGCCAGCCGTCCGCATAGCGCGCCCACAGCTCCGAGGAGTCGGCGGGCGCGGGCAGCAGGGCGCCGCCCGCGAGGGCGCCGCCGCCGAGCAGGGCGCGGCAGGCGATGAGGGAGACGAAGAGCAGCACCACGAAGAGCATCGGTCCCGGTTTGCGGGCGATGCGCTTGAGGCGGGCGAACTGCTCGATCTGCAGGAAGTCGGCGTCGTCGCCGCCGGGTCCCGACTCGACGGCGCCGCCGTGCCGTCCAGCGCCCGAGGGGGCTTCGGCGTCGGAGCTGCCGAAGAGGCTGCCCGCGGTCTGCTCGACCGTGGCCCGCACGGTGGCGCCGGGCGGCGGGAACAGGGCCCGTGTCTCGCCCGCGTCGAGGACCGACGTGCCGCGCTGTTTGCGCGCGGCCAGGATTCTGCCGGGGCGCAGGAGTGTGGTCAGCAGGCCCGCGATCTCGTCCAGGGCCTGTCCGGGGGCCTTGCCCACGAGATAGGCGAAGGTGCGCAGCAGTGTGCCGAGGACGATTCTGACGAGGACCCAGGGGAGCACGGCCGAGCGGGCGTTGACCAGCAGGGTGTAGACCGCGCCCGCCTTGTCCACGCGGTGCGGGGAGGTCGCGGTGCGGCCGACGCAGTCGACGGTGCGGCGCTCGCGCGAGGAGGCCTCGGCGTGCCGCACGACGGCGTCGGGGGCGACCAGGACGCGGTGGCCCGCGGCGTGCGCGCGCCAGCAGAGGTCGACGTCGTCGCGCATCAGCGGCAGGCGGCGGTCGAAGCCGCCGAGCTGTTCGTACACATCGCGGCGGATCAGCATGCCCGCGGTGGAGACGGAGAGCACGGGCCGGACGTGGTCGTGCTGGCCCTGGTCCTGCTCGCGCCGGTCGAGGCCGGTCCAGCGGCGGCCGCTGTTGGCGATGGAGACGCCGACTTCGAGGAGCTGCCTGCGGTCGTACCACCCGCGGAGCTTGGGGCCGACGATGGCGACGTCCTTGCCCAGCTCGCGTTCGTTCTCCACCGCGCGGAGGAGTTCGGTGAGGGCCTCGGGCTCGGGGGCGCAGTCGTCGTGCAGCAGCCAGAGCCACTGCACCGGCTCGCCGTGCGGCAGTTCGGGCAGGTCGTAGGCGTCGTCCCGCCAGGATCTGCTGACCGGGTCCCAGCCGCTCGGCCGCTTGAGATAGGGCAGTTCTTCGGGGGTGAGGACGCGGGCGCCGCGGACGGCTTCCTCGACGGCGGTGCCGAAGCCGGAGCGCCGGGCGAGGTGCAGCACGTGGTCGGGGCCGAGGGCTTCGGTGACGAGGCGGGCGGAGTCGTCCGCGCTGCCGGTGTCGGCGGCCACGGCATGCTGCACGGGCCGCTCCTGGCCGAGCAGCCCGGCCAGGGCGTCGGGCAGCCAGCGCGCGCCGTCGTGGGAGACCAGGACGGCGGTCACGACGTGCCGCGGGAACTCAGGGGCGGCAGCGTCGTGGTGGGCTGCCGGATGGCTGTGCACGGACATCGAGGTACGGGCCCCGGTTCGATGGACTGCGGTAAACGCCTGCGCCCTGCGGGGGCGCCGGGGCGTCTCGGACGGGGCCCCACACTAACGGCTGACAACAGGGCGGCCCGCCGCCTGTGGATAACCCACGGGTGACGGGCCGTCAGTCACGGTTTGTTTGACGGAGGTGTGTGCCGAATTGGTCGGCGGCACGCGCGTGTGTGCGTTTTCGCGGCAGGCCGGGCGTCGGGTGCGTGGCGGGCCGGGTGTCAGACCGCGGCCTTCTTCAGCCGGCGGCGCTCGCGCTCGGAGAGGCCGCCCCAGATGCCGAAGCGTTCGTCGTTGGCCAGTGCGTATTCGAGGCATTCGGAGCGGACCTCGCAGGCGAGGCAGACCTTCTTGGCCTCGCGCGTGGAGCCGCCCTTCTCGGGGAAGAAGGACTCGGGGTCGGTCTGGGCGCACAGCGCGCGCTCCTGCCAGCCGAGTTCCTCGTCCGCGTCCTCGACCAGCAGTTCCTGAACCAGCTCGGTCATCTGCGCCCCTCGTCTGTCTGTGCGTCCCCGTGGTGCTGCCGCTACCGATTTCGGCTGAACGACACGAGTGAAATTACAAGTGTGCCGATCCGGGCCAGTCAAGCCGAGATCTGCTATTGGGCCCCTTATTCACTCTGCGGAACCAAGGCTATGCAGAAAGTGTTCAAATCGGCATAAACCCTGACAGCAGTCAGCGGCCCACCGGCACTCACCAAGAATGACGTGGATGTTTGAGAGCCGGTTGCTGCGCCATGTGTCCCGAGAGTCAGGTGCACAAACCTTTCACCTGACAGTTGAACCGGATGAGGTGAAACATGTCTCACATAACGGACATTGAGTTGACAGGAGAGGTGTAAGCCGCTGTCCTGGTGGGCATGCTCGCCAACTTGGCTCTTTCGATGACCCGCACCAGCGGTTCCATCGACGCTGCCCACGCGCGCTGTTGCTGTTCCTGCTCCAGCTGTTGATCTCCATCCAGCTGTAGAGCCGCATTCCGGTGGAGCCCTCTCCCGTGCTCTCCGCCCAGCTCCGCTCGTGAACCCGCGTCTCCGCGCGGCCCCGCGCTCCACCCATCCTTCGCGACACCCCAGCACTCTCACGTTGAGGAACCACCGCACGATGAACAGCGACAGCGACCTCCAGATCGCCGGCGACATCCTTGAGGTCCCCCACCTCCTCCAGCCCGCCCGCGAGCACCCCGCGACCGTGGCCGAGTTCGTCGGTCTGGCCCGCGCCATCGCCGCCGACCGCTCCCAGTGGGAGCACCTCGTCCGCTACGACGCCGCCAGCCGCTGGTACCACCGCCTGCGCACCGGCCCCGGCTACGAGGTCTGGCTGCTCTCCTGGGTGCCGGGACAGGGCAGCGGCCTGCACGACCACGGGCGCTCCTCCGGCGTACTCACCGTCCTCGACGGCGAGCTGACCGAGCGCACCGAGCGGGGCGCCAAGGCGCTCGCGCCGGGCGCGCAGCGCGTCTTCGCGCCGGGCTATGTGCACGAAGTCGTCAACGACAGCCTCGAACCGGCCATCAGCCTGCACGTCTACTACCCCGGCCTGACCGAGATGCCGATGCACGCCGCCCAGTGCGCCGCCGTCACCCCCGACGACATCACCGGGGATGTCGTGACCGCCTGACGGACTGTCGTACCCGCCTGACATGCTGGGCGCATGCGCATTGTGGTTCTGGCCGGCGGCATCGGCGGCGCCCGTTTCCTCCGTGGCCTCAAGAAGGCCGCGCCCGACGCGGACATCTCGGTCATCGGCAATACCGGTGACGACATCCACCTGTTCGGGCTGAAGGTCAGCCCCGACCTGGACACCGTGATGTACACCCTGGGCGGCGGCATCAACGAAGACCAGGGCTGGGGGCGTACGGACGAGACGTTCAAGGTCAAGGAAGAGCTCGCGGCGTACGGCGTCGGTCCCGACTGGTTCGGGCTCGGCGACCGCGACTTCGCCACCCACATCGTCCGTACGCAGATGCTGGGCGCCGGATATCCGCTCAGCGCCGTCACCCAGGCGCTCTGCGAGCGGTGGCGGCCCGGGGTGCGGCTGATCCCGATGTCCGACGACCGCGTTGAGACCCACGTGGCCGTCACGATCGACGGCGAGCAGAAGGCCGTGCACTTCCAGGAGTACTGGGTGCGCCTGCGCGCCTCCGTGGACGCGCAGGCCGTGGTGCCCGTCGGCGCCGAGCAGGCGAAGCCCGCGCCCGGCGTCCTGGAGGCCATCGCCGAGGCCGACGTCGTGCTCTTCCCGCCGTCCAACCCCGTGGTGAGCGTCGGGACGATCCTCGCCGTGCCCGGGATCCGCGAGGCCATCGCCGACGCGGGCGTGCCGGTGGTCGGGCTCTCCCCCATCGTGGGCGACTCGCCCGTGCGGGGCATGGCCGACAAGGTGCTCGCCGCCGTCGGCGTGGAGACCAGCGCCGCCGCCGTCGCCGAGCACTACGGAAGCGGCCTCCTGGACGGCTGGCTGGTCGACACCGTCGACGAGAAGGCGGTGGAGCGGGTGGAGAGCGCCGGCATCCGGTGCCGCGCCGTGCCGCTGATGATGACCGACCTCGACGCCACCGCCGAGATGGCCCGCCAGGCCCTCGCCCTCGCCTCGGAGGTGCGGGCGTGACAGCGCCGTCCTACCGCGTCTGGGCCGTGCCCGGACTGCCCGAGGTGCGGCGGGGCGACGACCTGGCCAAGATGATCGTCGCGGCCGAGCCGGGTCTCGCCGACGGGGACGTGCTCCTCGTCACCTCCAAGATCGTCAGCAAGGCGGAGGGGCGGGTCGTCGAGGCGGACGACCGCGAGGCGGCCATCGACGCGGAGACCGTGCGGGTCGTGGCGCGCCGCGGGACCCTGCGGATCGTGGAGAACCGGCAGGGGCTCGTGATGGCCGCCGCCGGGGTCGACGCGTCGAACACACCGTCGGGGACGGTGCTGCTGCTCCCCGAGGACCCGGACGCCTCGGCCCGCGCCGTGCGGGACGGGGTGCGGGACGCGCTCGGGGTCGACGTCGGCGTCGTCGTCACCGACACCTTCGGGCGGCCCTGGCGCGCCGGGCTCACGGACGTCGCCATCGGGGCGGCCGGGGTGCGGGTCCTGGACGACCTGCGGGGCGGGACCGACGCGTACGGCAATCCGCTCTCCGCGACCGTCGTCGCCACCGCCGACGAGCTGGCCGCGGCGGGGGATCTCGTCAAGGGGAAGGCCGCGGCGCTGCCCGTCGCGGTCGTACGGGGGCTGCCGCATGTGGTGCGCCCGGCGGACGCGGGGCCTGGAGCGGGCTCCGGTGCGGATTCCGACGCGGATGCCGACACGGGGGCGCGGGCGCTGGTGCGGGACGCGCGGAGCGACATGTTCCGGCTCGGTACGTCGGAGGCGGTGCGGGAGGCGGTGGCGCTGCGGCGGACCGTGCGGGAGTTCAGCGACGAGGAGGTCGATCCGCAGGCCGTGCGGAGGGCCGTCGCCTCGGCCGTCACGGCGCCCGCGCCGCACCACACGACGCCGTGGCGGTTCGTCCTGCTGGAGTCCGCCTCCTCGCGGCTCTCGCTGCTCGACGCCATGCGGGACGCGTGGGTCGCGGACCTGCGGCGGGACGGGAAGTCGGAGGAGGCCATCGCCCGGCGGGTGCGGCGCGGGGACGTGCTGCGCAAGGCTCCGTACCTCGTCGTTCCCTGCATGGTCATGGACGGGGCGCATACGTACGGGGACGCGCGCCGGGATGCCGCCGAGCGGGAGATGTTCGTCGTCGCGGCGGGCGCGGGGGTGCAGAACTTCCTTGTCGCGCTGGCCGGGGAGCGGCTCGGCTCCGCGTGGGTTTCGTCGACGATGTTCTGCCGGGATGTCGTGCGGGGGGTTCTGG
>NZ_JASKYR010000451.1:0-7084 GCF_041028215.1 Streptomyces flavofungini | reverse complement strand
GGAGCGCACGGTCGCCGCGGCCAAGCGGTCCCCGCTGCCGGAGGGGTTCCGGCCGTGGCGCGAGACGGTGCCGGGCGGCCGGGAGGACATTCCGGACGAGCTGCGCTGTGTGGGCCGGGGTGAGGCGCTGTTCTGCGGGGGCGGCGGTGTCCTCGCCACCCGCGTCAGGGCCGCCGACGGCTCCCGCGTCTGGACGGAGAAGAGTCCGGGCGTCCCGGCGCAGGGCATGCACATCGTGGGCGTGAGCGGTGACACCGTGCTCGGCTACCGCATCGGGACCGAGGACCAGCCGGACAGTTCCGCCGTCCAGGTGGTCGCCCTGGACGCGGAGAAGGGCGAGGAGCTCTGGTCGGCCCCGTCCGGCGCCCAGTCCACGGCCGTCACCGGGCGCACCCGGGACGCCGTGGTGCTCGGCTCCACGGTCGTCACGGTCGACGCGTCGAACAGCCGCTTCGAGGCGCGGCAGGCGCACAGCGGCCGGGTGCTCTGGCGGACGCCGTTCCCCGCGGGCCGGAAGTGCGCGCCCGTCCCGGCGGGCGAGCGGCTGTACGCGATGTGCGCGCCCAGTGCCGAGCTGGCCGCGACCGACGTGCGCCACCAGGTCCTGCGCGAGGCCGATCTGACCTCGGGGAGCCTCGGCGAGCCCGTCGCCGTCAAGGGTCCCGTGAAGCCGTTCGGCACGGCGGACGGCAGCCTCGTGCTCCTCCACGAGCGCCACGAGGGACCGGCCATGGTCGGCTACGACGGGGTCGCGCGGCTGGACCTGGCCTCGCACGAGGTCTCGTACGCGCGGCTGCCGAAGACGTACGCCGGGACGCCCGGCATGGCGGGCGGCACCGTCTACTTCAGCGGCGGGACCGGCCTGGTCACCGCGGTCGATCCGGTGTCCGGCAGGAAGAAGTGGTCGCGGCAGACGGCGGTCGAGGGCGCGTCGGGGCCGGTGGCGGACGGCGCGGGGAAGCTGTACTTCAGCTCGGCGAGCGGCCGGGTCGTCGTGCTCGCCGCCGCGACGGGCAAGCCGCTGCTCACGACGGACCCGCGCGCCGACGGTCTGGCGGGCGAGGAGAACGCCTCCCCGCGCGTGACCCTCGCGGGGCGCGTGGTCGTGGTGGCCGCCGCCAGGAACACGGTGTTCGCCTTCGACGCGACGAAGCCGCCGCGGGCCCGCTGAGGGCCGCTGTTCCGGCCCACCGGCCCCCGGCGGCTTCCGCGGGTGACCCCGTACGTACCGGACAGCCGTGTCAGCAGCGGGGTGCCACGTACCCGGTGCTGCCCGTGCGCACATAGGTGTCCGAGACCCAGCGGCCGCTGCCGATCCGGTCCCAGAGCTTGGATGTGCCGCCGGGGCCCGTGACCTGCTCGCCCGCCTTCTGGCACTGGATGGTGACGCGTGCGCCCGCGCTCAGCCGTCCCACCTTCGCGTACGACGTGCCCGGGCCCGAGCGGACGTTGACCGCCGCGATGACCGGATAGCTGGCCGCTGCCGCCACGGCGACCGCTTCGGCCCCGGTGGCCGCGACGTCCCCGGGAAACTCGTCCGGAAGCTCAAGCGCGGCATCCGGTGTGATCACGTGCTCGCTCATCTGCTCTCCCCCGTAACCGGCGGCGCGGGCCGCCCCTGGCGTGTTCCTCACACCAAGGACGCACCCGCGCCGCGAAACGTTCCGGAGGTCCTGCCCCTGGGCTCTAGCCGAGCCTGGAGACGTCCCGGACCGCGCCCTTGTCGGCGCTCGTCGCCATGGCCGCGTAGGCGCGCAGGGCGGCGGAGACCTTGCGCTCGCGGGCCTTCGGCGCGTACACGCCGTTCAGGGCCTCGCGGCGGGCGGCGAGCTCTGACTCGGGGACGAGCAGTTCGATCGAGCGGCCGGGGATGTCGATGCGGATGCGGTCGCCGTCCTCGACGAGCGCGATCGTGCCGCCCGCCGCCGCCTCGGGCGAGGCGTGGCCGATCGAGAGGCCCGAGGTGCCACCGGAGAAGCGTCCGTCGGTGACCAGGGCGCAGGTCTTGCCCAGGCCGCGGCCCTTCAGGAACGACGTGGGGTAGAGCATCTCCTGCATGCCGGGGCCGCCCTTGGGGCCTTCGTAGCGGATGACGACCACGTCGCCGTCCTTGACGGCCTTGTTCAGGATCTTCTCGACGGCCTCTTCCTGCGAGTCGCAGACGACCGCGGGGCCCTCGAAGGTCCAGATCGACTCGTCGACGCCTGCGGTCTTCACCACGCAGCCGTCCTCGGCGATGTTGCCCTTGAGGACGCCGAGACCGCCGTCCTTGGAGTACGCGTGGGCGACGTCGCGGATGCAGCCGTGCGCGGCGTCCGTGTCGAGGGTGTCCCAGCGCTCGGACTGCGAGAAGGCCTCGGCGGAGCGGCGGCAGCCGGGGGCCGCGTGCCACAGTTCGAGGGCCTCCTCGGAGGCCGATCCCGAGCGGACGTCCCAGGTGTCGAGCCACTCCTTGATGGAGGGCGAGTGGACGGTGTGCACGTCCTCGTTGAGCAGACCGCCCCGGTACAGCTCGCCGAGGAGGGCGGGGATGCCGCCCGCGCGGTGCACGTCCTCCATGTAGTACGTGGTGGTGGGCGCGGCGTTCGGGGCGACCTTGGCGAGGCAGGGGACACGGCGCGAGACGGCGTCGATGTCGGAGAGGTCGTAGTCGACCTCGGCCTCGCGGGCGGCGGCGAGCAGGTGCAGGATCGTGTTGGTGGAGCCGCCCATGGCGATGTCGAGGGCCATGGCGTTCTCGAAGGCGGCGTGGGTGGCGATGCTGCGCGGCAGGACGGAGGCGTCGTCCCCGTCGTAGTACCGCCGGGTGATGTCGACGACCGTCTGGCCCGCCTTCTCGTACAGCGCCTTGCGGGCGGTGTGCGTGGCGAGGACCGAGCCGTTGCCCGGCAGGGAGAGGCCGATGGCCTCGGTCAGGCAGTTCATGGAGTTGGCGGTGAACATGCCGGAACAGGAGCCGCAGGTCGGGCAGGCGTTCTCCTCGATGCGGAGGATGTCCTCGTCCGAGATGTTCTCGTTCACCGCGTCGCTGATCGCGTTGACCAGGTCGAGCTTGCGGACCGTGCCGTCGACGAGGGTGGCCTTGCCCGCCTCCATCGGACCGCCGGAGACGAAGACCGTCGGGATGTTGAGGCGCAGGGCGGCCATCAGCATGCCAGGGGTGATCTTGTCGCAGTTGGAGATGCAGATCAGGGCGTCGGCGCAGTGGGCCTCCACCATGTACTCCACCGAGTCCGCGATCAGGTCGCGGGAGGGCAGGGAGTACAGCATGCCGCCGTGGCCCATCGCGATGCCGTCGTCCACGGCGATCGTGTTGAACTCGCGCGGGATGCCGCCGGCCGCGCTGATCGCCTCGGAGACGATGCGGCCGACCGGCTGGAGGTGGGTGTGGCCGGGCACGAACTCGGTGAAGGAGTTGGCCACCGCGATGATCGGCTTCCGCCCGATGTCGGCCCCGGGTACACCGGAGGCGCGCATAAGGGCGCGGGCGCCCGCCATGTTGCGGCCGTGGGTGACTGTGCGGGACCTGAGCTCGGGCATCGTCGCTCGCTCCTTCGGGGACTACAGCGATCGTTCGGCAGTGACAGCGATCTGGTGACAGTGATCTAACGGAGAGACAAGACTGCTGTCGAGCGTACGCCGCCGCTCCACGATCTGGACAGGCTGTCCGGATGGCGGGACGGTCGTCTCGGTGGGCGACCGTGTCCCCGGCCGGTGACCGGAGCCGTCCTGAGTCTCCCGGGTGTCAGGCTCCCGTCAGGTGTCCCTGCACCACGGGCGCGACCCGCGCCACGATCCGTTCGGGGTCGGCGGACGCCAGCGGCTCGACCCTGATCACGTACCGCAGCATGGCGACGCCCACGAGCTGCGCGGCGGCCAGCTCGGCCCGCAGCTCCGCGTCCGGCAGGTCGATGCGGCGGGCGATCCGGCCGAGGAGCTGGGTGGCGACGAGGCGGCGGAAGACGGCGGCGGCCGTTTCGTTGGTGACGGCGGAGCGCACGATGGCGAGGAGCGGGGCGCGCGTCGCGGGGTTCTCCCAGACGCCGAGGATGAACCGGGTCAGGCGTTCGCCGACGCCTTCGAGCGGGCCGTCCTCGATCGCCGCGGGCGCTTCGAGCGCGGGCGCGAAGGCGACGGTGACGGCGGCCTCGAAGACCTGCTCCTTGGTGCCGAAGTAGTGGTGCACGAGCGCGGAGTCCACCCCGGCGGCCTTGGCGATGCCGCGCACGGAGGCCTTCTCGTACCCCCGCTCGGAGAACTCGTCGCGGGCCGCCTGGATGATCCGGTCGCGGGTGGCGGGCCCGGTCTCCGTCTCCGTACGGGAGGGCCGTCCCCGGCGGCGCGGGGCGGCGGGGCCCGCGGCGCCCGGCGTCACGGCCGCTTCACCCCGACCGCCGACGCGAGGTGCAGCCGCGTGTAGGCGAGCGCCTCCGCGAGGTCGGCCTCGCGCTCGGCGCTGGACATCGCGCGGCGGGTGTTGACCTCGATGACGACGTGCCCGTCGAACCCGGTGGCCGCCAGGCGTTCGAGGAGCTCGGCGCACGGCTGGGTGCCGCGCCCCGGCACGAGGTGCTCGTCCTTGGCCGAGCCCTTGCCGTCGGCGAGGTGGACGTGGCCGAGCCGGTCGCCCATCCGGTCGACCATGTCCATGGCGTCGGTGCGGGCGGTCGCGGTGTGCGAGAGGTCGACCGTGAAGTGGCGGTAGTCGTCCTTGGTGACGTCCCAGTCGGGGGCGTACGCCAGCATCTCGCGGTCGCGGTAGCGCCAGGGGTACATGTTCTCGACGGCGAAGCGCACATCCGTCTCGTCGGCCATCCGCCAGATTCCGTCGACGAAGTCGCGCGCGTACTGCCGCTGCCAGCGGAAGGGCGGGTGCACGACGACCGTGGAGGCGCCGAGCTTCTCCGCGGCGGCCTTCGCGCGCTGGAGCTTGACCCACGGGTCGGTGGACCAGACCCGCTGCGTGATCAGCAGACAGGGCGCGTGGACGGCGAGGATGGGGATGCGGTGGTAGTCGCTCAGTCTGCGCAGCGCCTCGATGTCCTGGCTGACGGGGTCCGTCCAGACCATGACCTCGACACCGTCGTAGCCGAGGCGCGCGGCGATCTCGAAGGCCGTCGCCGTCGACTCCGGATAGACCGAGGCCGTCGACAGGGCGACCTTCGCATCCGGGACGCGCACCACTGGTTCTGCCACGCAAGACAGGGTACGGGCCGCGTCACGGCGCCGGGGAGGTGGCCTCATTCCGCTCCGCTCGGACAGGTTTTCAGGAGGCCGGCAGGTGGTCGAGCCGCCGCAGGATCACGCCCTCGCGCAGCGCCCAGGGGCAGATCTCCACGTTCTCGACGCCGAAGAGGTCCATCGCGCCCTCCGCGACCAGCGCCCCCGCGAGGAGTTGTCCGGCCCGTCCCTCGGAGACGCCGGGCAGCTCCGCGCGCTCGCGCACGGTCATCGCGGCGAGCTGCGGGACCCAGTCCTCCAGGGACTTACGCTTCAGCTCGCGCTGTACGTAGAGCCCTTCCGTGGAGCGGGCGGCGCCCGCGAGCCTGGCGAGCTGCTTGAACGTCTTGGAGGTGGCCACGATGTGGTCGGGGGCGCCGAAGCGGCTGAACTCCCCCACCGTGCGGGCGATCTGCGCGCGCACGTGCCTGCGCAGCGCCTTCACGTCGGCCGGGTCCGGCGGATCGGCGGACAGCCAGGCGGAGGTGAGGCGTCCGGCGCCCAGCGGCAGGCTGACCGCCGCGTCCGGCTCCTCGTCGATGCCGTACGCGATCTCCAGGGAGCCGCCGCCGATGTCGAGGACGAGCAGCTTGCCCGCGGACCAGCCGAACCAGCGCCGGGCGGCGAGGAAAGTGAGCTTGGCCTCCTCCTCGCCGGACAGCACCTTCAGGGCGACGCCGGTCTCGTCCCTGACCCGGTCCAGGACCTCGTCGGCGTTGGTCGCCTCGCGCACGGCGGAGGTGGCGAACGGCAGGACCTCCTCCACGCCCTTGTCCTCGGCGGCCTCCATCGCCTCGCGCACGATGGCGACGAGGCGGTCCACGCCCTCGGGGCCGATCGCCCCGGAGGGTTCGAGGAGTTGGGCGAGGCGCAGATCGGCCTTGTGTGAGTGCGCGGGCAGCGGGCGCGCGCCGGGGTGGGCGTCGACCACGAGCAGATGCACCGTGTTCGACCCCACGTCGAGGACACCGAGTCTCATGTACGAAACGCTACGCCGAGTGCGGCGGATGTCTGGCTCCGGGCGGACCACCGCACGCATACCCTGGAGACGTGCCAAAGACGAAAAAGACGAAGGCCGACAAATCGAAGTCGGCGAAGTCGTCGCCCGAGTCCCATGAGCCGCCGAAGCAGGGGAAGCGGGAGAAGGTGGTGGGCAGGCCGGAGAAGAACGAGAAGGTGGGAAAGTCCGGAAAACCGGCGAGGACCGGAAAGAAGGAACCGGACGAAAAGGGCCTGGACTTCGCCCGCTCCTGGGTGGAGTTCCCTGATCCGGCGGACGACGAGCAGGTCTTCCGCTGCGATCTGACATGGCTGACCTCTCGCTGGAACTGCATCTTCGGAAGCGGCTGCCAGGGCATCAAGGAGGGCCGCGCCGACGACGGCTGCTGCACTTTGGGTGCCCACTTCTCGGACGATGACGACGAGAAGCGCGTCGCGGGCCGCGTCGAGCGGCTCACGCCGGACATCTGGCAGCACCACGACGTGGGCCGGGAGACCGGCTGGGTCTCCGTGGACGAGGACGGCGACCGCCAGACCCGTCCGTACAACGGCTCGTGCATCTTCCAGAACCGCCCCGGTTTCGAGGGCGGCGCCGGGTGCTCGCTGCACATCCTGGCGCTGCGCGAGGGCCGCGAGCCCCTGGAGACCAAGCCGGACGTCTGCTGGCAGCTCCCGGTGCGCAGGACGTACGAGTGGATCGACCGGCCCGACGACACGCGCGTGCTCCAGGTCTCGATCGGGGAGTACGACCGGCGGGGGTGGGGTCCCGGCGGGCACGACCTGCACTGGTGGTGCACCTCGGCGACGTCGGCGCACGGCGCGGGCGACCCGGTGTACGTCTCCTACCTGGAGCACGCGCGTGTCG
>NZ_JASKYR010000450.1:0-6664 GCF_041028215.1 Streptomyces flavofungini | reverse complement strand
ACCCGTGGCTGCCAACTGCGACGTCTGCGGCAAGGGGCCGGGCTTCGGCAACAACATCTCGCACTCGCACCGCCGTACGCCCCGTCGCTGGAACCCGAACATCCCCCCCCCCCCCCCCCCCCCCCCCCCCCCCCCCCCCCCCCCCCCCCCCCCCCCCCCCCCCATCAAGGCCGGCAAGGTCTCGCGCTGACGTCAGCGCGAGACCTTGCCGGCCTTGATGCACGAGGTGCAGGCGTTGAGGCGCTTCGGCGTCCCGCTCACCACGGCACGCACACGCTGGATGTTCGGGTTCCAGCGACGGGGCGTACGGCGGTGCGAGTGCGAGATGTTGTTGCCGAAGCCCGGCCCCTTGCCGCAGACGTCGCAGTTGGCAGCCACGGGTCACTCCAAAGACTTCAGATGCACTTACGGTTAAACCCGGCATGCCGGGATCAGTGCAATGATCGGAATGGCGTTGCCAGGAGGAATGGCCCGATGCGTATCGGGCAACCGGAGCAGCATACAACGACTGCTTCGGTACAACGAAACTACCATGTCTTGCCCGGCCCCCGCCCCGGAGCCCTCGTTCACCCCGGGTCTACGCTGCGTCCATTCCGCATGGTCAAGGAGGCGAACAGGTGCCGCAGAACCTCGACGCGGTCGCGGTGCGCGCCTGGTGCCGACTGGCTCTGGAGGCCCTCGGCAGGGCCCGCGAGGAGATCGACTCGATCAACGTCTATCCGGTCGCGGACGGGGACACGGGGACGAACCTCTATCTGACCATGGAGTCGGCGTCCCAGGCGGTCGACGCGGCCTTCACGGGCCATGAACCGGCCGCGCCCTCACTCGCCGAGACCGTCCGCGCCATGGCGCACGGCGCCCTCATCGGAGCGCGCGGGAACTCGGGCACGATCCTCTCCCAGCTCCTGCGGGGCATGGCCCAGGTCCTGGGCGGCGGTCCCGAGGGCGAGGGCGGCGAGCCCGGCCGTGACGAGGATCACGCCGACGGGCGGACCCTTGAGCTGGCCCTGCGGCAGGCGGCGGAGTCCGCGTACGAGGCGGTCGCGCACCCGGTCGAGGGCACCGTCCTCACGGTGGCCACCGCCGCGGCGAAGGCGGCGGCGGCCGAGGGCACCGGCGACTGCGAGGCCGTGGCACGCGCCGCCTGCGCGGGGGCACGGGCGGCGCTCGACCTGACCCCCGGCCAGCTCGCCGTCCTCGGCCGCGCGGGCGTCGTGGACGCGGGCGGCCGCGGCCTCGTCGCGGTGCTCGGGGCGCTGGTGGCCGCGCTGTCGGGCGAGACGGTGCCGTACAGGGGCGCCGACGGGGTGCACGCGCGCGTGCCGGAAGGCTGTGGCCACGCGCCCGTGGAAGCCGTCGAGTGCGAGGACCTCCCGGCCGACGAGGGCGGCCCGGCCTTCGAGGTGATCTACCTCCTGGAGGCGGACGACATAGCCGTCGCACGGCTGCGGACCCGCCTCGACCGGCTCGGCGACTCCCTCGTGGTGGTCGGCGGCGACGGTCTTTGGAACGTCCATGTCCATGTCGATGACGCGGGAGCCGCCGTAGAGGCGGGCGTGGAGGCGGGCCGTCCGCACCGCATCCGCATCACCCACTTCGGGGCGGGCGACGCCCACACCACCGCGCGGCCGCCCAGGGAGCGCGCCCAGCGCGCCATCGTCGCCGTCGTCCCCGGCGAGGGCCTCGCCGGGCTCTACGCGGAGGCGGGCGCGACCACCGTGCCCACGCGCGTGGGGGAGCCGCCCGCGAGCGGGGAGCTCGTCGACGCCGTCCGGCGGGCGCACGCGCGTGAGGTGGTGCTCCTGCCCAACGACGCGGAGCTGCGGCACACCGCCGCCGCGGCGGCCCAGCAGGCGCGGACGGAGGGCGTGCGCGTCGCGCTGATCCCCACCCGCTCCGCGGTCCAGGGCATCGCCGCACTCGCCGTGCACGAGCCGGACCGCGGCTTCGACGAGGACGTGGTCGCCATGACCTCGGCCGCCGGGGCGACCCGCTATGGCGAGCTGGCCGTCGCCGAGCGGCAGTCGTGGACCATGGCGGGCATCTGCCAGGCCGGAGACGTGCTCGGCCTGATCGACGGTGACGTCGCGGTGATCGGCTCGGAGGTCGCCCGCACCGCCGCGTCGGTCCTCGACCGCATGCTGTCCGCGGGCGGCGAGATGGTCACGCTCGTCCTCGGGGACGCCGTGCCCGACACGGTCGCCGAGCACCTGGAGAAGCATGTGCGCGAGACGTATCTGGCCGTCGACACGGTCGTCTACCGCGGCGGGCGCCAGGCGGCGCTGATGCTGATCGGCGTGGAATAGCGCACACCACCCCTGACCTGCGGATCAGGGGGACCTGCCGCGGATTGTCAGTGGCGTGGTGTGCAATGGATCTCGTGCCCGCGCTCGAAGAACCCCTGAAGAAAGTGGTCGGCCCCGCCACCGCGAAGGTGATGGCCGAGCACCTCGACCTGCACACGGTCGGCGACCTCCTGCACCACTACCCTCGGCGGTATGCCGAGCGCGGTGAGCTCACCCGCCTCGCCGACCTCCCGCTGGACGAGCACGTCACGGTGGTGGCGCAGGTCGCGAGCGCGCGCCTGCACACGTTCAGGTCGCCCAAGGCGCCCCGCGGCCAGGGCCAGCGCCTCGAAGTCACCATCACGGACGGCAGCGGCGAGCTCCGCCTGGTCTTCTTCGGCCGCGGCGTCCACAAGCCGCACACGGAGCTGCTGCCCGGCACCCGCGCGATGTTCGCGGGCAAGGTCTCCGTCTTCAACCACCGCCTCCAGCTCGCCCACCCCGCGTACGAACTGCTGCGCGGCGGCGACCCGGACGCCGTGGACAGCTGGGCGGGCGCGCTCATCCCGATCTATCCGGCGTGCAAGCAGCTGGAGTCCTGGAAGATCGCCAAGTCCGTCGAGACGGTCCTGCCCAGCGCCCAGGAGGCCCTCGACCCGCTGCCCGCCTCGCTCCAGGAGGGCCGCGCCCTCATCCCGCTCCCCGAGGCGCTCCTGAAGATCCACCGGCCGCACACCAAGGCGGACATCGCCACCGCGCGCGACCGTCTGAAGTGGGACGAGGCCTTCGTCCTCCAAGTGGCCCTGGCCAGGCGGCGGTACGCGGACGCGCAGCTGCCCGCCGTGGCCCGCAGGCCCACGAAGGGCGGCCTCCTGGACGCCTTCGACGCGAAGCTGCCCTTCACCCTCACCGAGGGCCAGCAGAAGGTCTCCAAGGAGATCTTCGACGACCTCGCGACCGAGCACCCGATGCACCGCCTCCTCCAGGGAGAGGTCGGATCGGGCAAGACGATGGTGGCCCTGCGCGCCATGCTCGCCGTGGTCGACGCGGGAGGACAGGCCGCCATGCTCGCGCCGACCGAGGTCCTCGCCCAGCAGCACCACCGCTCGATCGTCGAGATGATGGGCGAGCTGGCCGAGGGCGGCATGCTCGGGGGCGCCGAGCAGGCCACCAAGGTCACGCTGCTCACCGGCTCCATGGGCGCCGCGGGCCGCCGCCAGGCCCTGCTCGACCTGGTCACCGGCGAGGCGGGCATCGTCATCGGCACCCATGCGCTGATCGAGGACAAGGTGCGCTTCCACGACCTGGGCCTGGTCGTCGTGGACGAGCAGCACCGCTTCGGTGTCGAGCAGCGCGACGCCCTGCGCGGCAAGGGGAAGCAGCCCCCGCACCTGCTCGTCATGACGGCCACACCCATCCCGCGCACGGTCGCGATGACGGTCTTCGGCGACCTGGAGACCTCCGTCCTCGACCAGCTCCCGGCGGGCCGCTCACCGATCGCCAGCCATGTGGTCCCCGCCCAGGACAAGCCCCATTTCCTCGCCCGCGCCTGGGAGCGCGTGCGCGAGGAGGTCGAGAAGGGCCACCAGGCGTACGTGGTCTGCCCGCGCATCGGCGACGAGGAGGACGACCCGAGGAAGGGCGCGAAGAGCGGCGGGAAGAAGTCGGCCGAGGAGCGGGCGGAGGAGGCGGCCACCGCCGAGAAGCGCCCCCCGCTCGCCGTCCTTGAGGTCGCCGAGCAGCTCGCCGGGGGACCGCTGCGGGGACTGCGGGTCGAAGCCCTGCACGGCCGCATGCAGCCCGACGACAAGGACGCCGTGATGCGCCGCTTCGCCGCGGGTGAGACGCAGGTCCTGGTCGCGACGACGGTCATCGAGGTCGGGGTGAACGTACCGAACGCCACCGCCATGGTGATCATGGACGCCGACCGCTTCGGCGTCTCCCAGCTCCACCAGCTGCGCGGCCGGGTCGGCCGCGGCTCCGCCCCCGGTCTCTGCCTCCTGGTCACCGACATGCCCGAGGCGGCGCCCGCCCGCGCCCGCCTCGGCGCCGTCGCCGCCACCCTCGACGGCTTCGAGCTCTCCCGCATCGACCTGGAGCAGCGCCGCGAGGGCGACGTCCTCGGCCAGGCTCAGTCCGGCGTCCGCTCCAGCCTGCGCATGCTGGCGGTCATCGACGACGAGGAGATCATCGCCGCCGCCCGCGAGGAGGCCGTCACGGTGGTGGCCGGGGACCCCGATCTCAAGCACCTGCCCGAGCTGCGCACGGCCCTTGACGCCCTGCTCGACGCCGAGCGCGAGCAGTACCTCGACAAGGGCTGACCCGGCCCCGCCGCCACCAGGACCCGGCCGGACACCCGCCCACCAGGACCTCGACAGGAGCCGCGGCCCGGCCACGCCATATCGTGGAGGAACCACAGCCCAGCCAGAAGGACTCAGATGACCCGCGTGATCGCCGGTACGGCTGGCGGACGCCGCCTCGCCGTCCCGCCGGGGAACGGCACCCGCCCCACGTCCGACCGCGCGCGCGAGGGCCTCTTCTCCACCTGGCAGGCGCTCCAGGGCACCCTTGAGGGCACCCGCGTGCTCGACCTGTACGCGGGCTCCGGCGCCGTCGGCCTCGAAGCTCTCTCCCGGGGCTCCGCGCACACGCTGCTCGTCGAGGCGGACGCGCGAGCGGCCCGCACCATCAGGGAGAACGTGCGGGCGGTCGGTCTGCCCGGCGCCGAGGTGCGCGCGGGCAAAGCCGCCCAGGTCATCCGCCAGGAGCGGCCGGGTACCCCGTATGACCTGGTCTTTCTCGATCCTCCGTACGCCGTCGGCGACGACGATCTTCGGGAGATCCTCCTCACACTCCGCTCGGGGGGCTGGCTCGCGGACGAAGCGCTCGTCACCGTTGAACGCAGTACAAGAGGCGGTGCGTTCGGCTGGCCCGGGGGTTTCGAACCCCTCAGGTCCCGTCGCTACGGCGAGGGGACGTTTTGGTACGGTCGCGCCGCCTCTACGTGCGACGACTCAGAGATCGCGCCATGACCGGACCGGAGAGCGAGGGACTCACGATGCGCCGCGCCGTCTGTCCGGGGTCGTTCGACCCCATCACCAATGGACACCTCGACATCATCGCCCGCGCCTCCAAGCTGTACGACGTGGTGCACGTCGCGGTGATGATCAACCAGTCGAAGAAGGGCCTGTTCGAGATCGACGAGCGGATCGAACTGATCCGCCAGGTCACGGCCGACTTCGGCAATGTCGAGGTGGAGGCCTTCCACGGCCTGCTCGTCGACTTCTGCAAGCAGCGCGACATCCCGGCCATCGTGAAGGGCCTGCGCGCGGTCAGCGACTTCGACTACGAGCTCCAGATGGCCCAGATGAACAACGGCCTCTCGGGCGTCGAGACGCTGTTCGTGCCGACCAATCCCACCTACAGCTTCCTCTCCTCCTCGCTGGTCAAGGAGGTCGCCGCCTGGGGCGGCGACGTCGCGCACCTGCTGCCCCCGGTGGTCCACGAGGCCTTGGTCGAACGCCTGGGCGAGAAGTGACCCCCCGGCCGGTGCACTGACGGCCCGTCACCCGGTGTCGGGCGGGCCGCCCCTGGCCTTACAGTCGTCCCGTCCGTCTCCCAACGAGCTGTAGAGAGTGGCGAGCACACGGTGGACGTGCAGAAGAAGATCGACGAGATCGTCCAGGCGGTCGGCAGCGCCCGGTCCATGCCGATGTCGGCCTCGTGCGTGGTCAACCGCGCCGATCTGCTCTCGATGCTCGAAGAGGTGCGCCAGGCGCTGCCGGGCTCCCTGGCCCAGGCCCAGGAGCTGATCGGCGGCCGTGAGCAGCTCGTCGAGCAGGCCCGTCAGGAGGCCGAGCGGATCATCGAGAGCGCGCACGCCGAGCGCGGCTCCCTGATCTCCGACACCGAGGTGGCCCGCAACTCCCAGGGCGAGGCCGACCGTATTCTCGCCGAGGCCCGCCAGGCCGCCGAGGAGGTCCGCGCCGAGGCCGACGACTACGTGGACAGCAAGCTCGCCAACTTCGAGGTCGTCCTCACCAAGACCCTCGGCTCCGTCGGCCGTGGCCGCGAGAAGCTCCTCGGCACCGGCCCCGGAGTCGACGAGCAGGGCTACGAGGACGCGGACGCCCCCGAGCGCAGCCACGACCCCGAGACGCTGCGCCGCGACGCCGACGCGTACGTCGACGCCAAGCTCGGCGCCTTCGAGGCGGTCCTGGCCAAGACCCTGGAGGCGGTCGGCCGCGGCCGTCAGACCCTGCACGGCCGGGCCCCGGCCGATGAGCTGGGCACGCTCGGTGAGGGCGTCGGGCCCCAGGGTCACACCACCGACGCCGAGTACCTCGCGGACCTCGCGGGCACCCCGCTCACGGCGCCCC
>NZ_JASKYR010000045.1:0-20611 GCF_041028215.1 Streptomyces flavofungini | reverse complement strand
CGCCAGATGCACCAGCGTGAGGCCGCTGCCGGTCAACGGGGAGTCCTCCACCGGGGGATGCGCCCGCAGCGCCTCCGCGACGACGACCGCCGCCAGCGGGAGCGCCGCCGTCCTGGGGCGCCGGGAACGGGCGCACAGGGCCGCCACGACGAAGGCGTTGACCTCCACGAGGGCGAGCCTGCCGTCCCGGGTGTCGTAGAGCCGCCCGATGTCCAGGTCGGCGAGCCGCTCCGGTACGAGATTGCCGTTGGCGACGATCGCGGCGAGCCCGAGCGCCGCGACGCACCCCGCCCACGCCGCGTACGCGCCCCACGCGCGCGGGTCCCTGTCCTTCGGCGCACCGGGGACGCGCCGGGCGAGCCAGACCGTGAACACCTCGCCCGCCTGCACGCACAGGGCGGCGAAGAGGACCGTCCGCAGGAAGGTGATCCCGGCGGTCCCCGGCGCCTGCGCCTCACCGGTGCCGCGCAGCGCGGCCGAAGGGCCGAACAGCGGGATCAGCGCGGCGATTGCCACCAGGACGAGGACGGTGACCGCGCGGCCCGCCGACGGGCGGTGGCGCGGGGCGCGGTGCGGGACGGGGGCCGGGGACATGCCCGCGGTGGCGTCGCCCCCGGACTCGGCGGTCGGTTCTGTCGGGCTCACCACAAGATCTTCACCAGACGGTCCTCGTCCGGGCAAGTCAGAAGCGGAGGGGCCGGGCGGTGACGCCGCCCGGCCCCTCCCCACGCGCGCGTACTACTTGCGCACGGCGTCCAGTGCGTCGGTCATGCCCACGCCGTAGAAGCCGTTGTTGTTCCTGCCGCCCTCGCAGACCGCGTCGACCTTGCCGTCACCGTCGATGTCGTACGGGTCGGTGCACGCGATCGCGTCCGCCTGGCGGTACAGCAGGGCCTTGATGCGGGACGCGGAGGCGTAGGGGTGCGCCGACTTCAGCAGGGCGACGACGCCCGCCGCGTGCGGGGACGCCATCGACGTACCGGCCTTGTAGCCGAACTTGCCGCCGGGCAGCGTCGACAGGATCCTGCCGTCCACGGCCGGGGCGTCCGGTGCCTGGTACTTCGTGGAGTCGCCGCCGGGCGACGCGATGTCGATGACGCCCTTGCCGTAGTTGGAGTACGACGCCTTGATGCCCTTCGCGCCGGTCGCCGAGACCGTCACGACGCCCGGGAGCTGCGAGGGGAGGTCGAGGCAGTCCCTGGTCCTGACCGTGCGCGGCACCGGGGTGGTGTCGTCGGGGCTGGAGTCGTCGAGGATCTCCTCCTGGGCGAGGTCGGTCCTGGCGTTGCCTGCCGCCGCGACGTTCACCGCGCCCTTGCGCTCGGCGTACGCGGTGGCCCTGCCCACCGCGTCGACCAGCGCCTTCTGGTCGGGGTCGGTGGTGCAGTTGAACAGCCACGGGTCGGTGTAGTAGCTGCTGTTGGTGACGTCGACACCGTGGTCGGCCGCCCACACGAAGCCGCACACGACGGCCTCCGTGTAGTACATGCCGGTCGCGGGCTCCGCCACCTTCAGGCTCGCCACCTTCACGCCGGGCGCCACGCCCGTGATGCCGGTGCCGTTCTTCGCTGCGGCGATCGTGCCCGCCACGTGCATGCCGTGGTCGCTCTCGCCGGTGACCGGACGCCAGGCGTCGCCCTTCTGGACGGGCACGCCGCCCAGGCAGCTGGCCGACGCCCGCCGGTCGAAGTTGGGCGCGATGTCGGGGTGGGTGTCGTCGACCCCGGAGTCGAGCACGCCGACCGTGACGTGGCGGCTGCCGAGCGAGATCTTGTGCGCCTTGTCCGCCTTCATGGCGGGCAGGTCCCACTGGAGGGGTTCGAGCTCGTCCTGGCCCGCCGACGCCTTGCCCGCGGCGGCCCTGGCCTCGGCGGCGGTCAGCGGCCGCTCGGACTCCAGGGCGTCGTCGGCCTGCGCGGAGAGCGGTGCGGTGCGGGTCGCGCCCGCCGACTGCACACCGCGCGCCTCGCGGATCTTCTTCGCGAAGTCCGGGTCGGCCGAGTGCACGACGATGACGCCGATGCGGTCGTACGCGATGACGACCTTGCCGCCCGCCTTGGCGATGGCCCGCTCGGCGAACCTGGCGGACGCCTTGCCCGGACGGACGTTCACCACATAGCTCAGCGACTCCCCGTCGGCCGCGGCGGCCTTGGAGAGGGCGGTTGCCGAGGCCGGGGCGTCCGGCAGCGCGGCGGGCCGCGCCGACGCCGAACCCGGCAGGAAGGCGACGGCGGAGACCACCGCGAGGCCGAGGGGCAGGGCGAGCGCCTTGCGGGAGCGCGGCAGGGCGGTGCTGGTGCTGTGGAACCGGTTCACGTTCTCTTCCCCCGTCACTTCTTCTTCACGGCGGCGAGCGCGTCGACCAGACCGCTGCCGTAGAAGCCGTTCTTGTCCTTGCCACCGCTCTCGCAGACCGCGTCGACGTCGCCGTCACCGTCCGGGTCGTACGGCGTCGCCGGGCACTCCAGGCGGTCGGCCTGGGCCTTCAGGAGCCGCTGGAGCTCGGCGGGGCCCGCCTTGGGGTGCGTGGACTTCAGCAGGGCCGCGACGCCCGCCGCGTGCGGCGCCGCCATCGAGGTGCCGCGGAGCCAGCCGTACTCGCCGCCCGGCATGGTGGAGAGGATGTTGCCGTTCTTGGAGGGGGTGTCCGTCGGGAGCTGGTAGCGGTCGCCGCCCGGCGCCGTGACGTCGACGACGCCCTTGCCGTAGCTGGAGTACGACGACTTCAGGTTCCGCACGCCCGTCGCGCTGGTGGTGACGACGCCCGGGAGCTGCGTGGGCACGTCGAGGCACTCGCTGGGGTCGATGGTGCGGGTCACCGGCGTGGAGTCGTCGGGGCTGGAGGAGTCCACGATGGCGTCGGAGGCCAGGTCGTGGTTGGAGTTGCCCGCGGACGCGACGTTGAGGGTGCCCTTCCTCTGGGCGTACAGCTGGGCGCGGTTGACCGCGTCGAGGATCGCCTTCTGGTCCGGGTCGTCCTTGCAGTTGTACAGCCACGGGTCCACGTAGTAGCTGTTGTTGGTGATCTCGACGCTGTGCTCGGCGGCGAACACGAAGGCGCAGACCACGTTCTCCGGGTAGAACAGCTCGTCGACCGGGTCGGCCACCTTGATGCCCGCGATCTTCACGCCGGGCGCCACGCCCGCCACTCCGACGCCGTTGCGCGCGGCGCCGATCTCACCGGCGACGTGGGTGCCGTGGTAGTGGTCCTTGTTCGCCGGGCGCCAGGCTCCGGCGGAGGTGTCGGCGACGCCGCCGACACAGCTCGCGGACTGCGCGGGCGAGAAGTTCGGGGCGAGGTCCGGGTGGGTGTCGTCGACGCCGGTGTCGATGACGGCGACGGTCACCTTCCTGCTGCCCGGGTTGATCTTCGCCGCCTTGTCGGCGCCGATCGCCCGGAGGTCCCACTGGTCGGCCTCCATCGGCTCGGCGCCCGGCGCGGCGCTCCGCTTCAGGGCCCTGGCGTCGGCCTTGGATATCAGCTCCGCCCTGCCGTCGTCCGTGGTGCCCGCCGACTTCAGCGGCGAGGTGTGCGTGGCGCCCGCCGACTGGACGCCGCGCACCTTGCGTATCCGCTCGCCGAAGGCGGGGTCGGCGGAGTGCGCGACGATGACGCCGATCTTCTCGTGCGTCACCACGACGGAGCCGCCGGCCCTGGCTATCGCCCGTTTCACGGAGGCGAGGGTCTTGCGGTCCGCGCGGGTGTTGACGACGTACGCGAAGACGGGGGCGTCCTCCGCGGGCTTCGCCGACACGGCGGCGGGGGCGGCGTCGGTGGCGGCCGAGGCGGCGCCGGGCACGAAGCCGACCGAGGCGGCGAGTGCGACGCCGAGGGGCACGATCAGCGCCGCGCGACGTCTGGAACGCAGATGAGCCATGGGATCTCCACATCATCCGGAGGAGGAGGACCGCACGCGGAATCGCATACGGAAACTGCCCGAACACAGACGCGCTCGGGCAGGTACATGACGGGTCGTTCAGGGTGAAGCTAACCCGGAAACTCCCAGGCCATCAATGACCTGATGAAGAAACCGGCCGGTTCGGCCACGTCGCCCACGACGCGAAGACGTTGAGCAGACAACGGAAGCAACATCAACCCCCTGTCGGATCACGTCCCATGGCCTTAGCATCGCCAACCGTGGCTTCACGTGATCCGCGTCACGCCGGAATGTGAGACGTCCACACGCTGATGGAAAAACTGTCCGTCCCCACCGCACCCGCCCCACGAGGAGACTCCGTGGCCACCGACGCACCGCCCCCTTCCACGGGTGGCGCAGGAAACGATCCCGCTCCCCACGCGCCCTCCACGGAGGAGTTCGTCCAGGTGCAGGAGAGCGCGGACTTCGGTGAACTGCGCCGCTCGCACCGCTCGTTCGCCTTCCCGCTCACCGTCGCCTTCATCGCCTGGTACCTCGTGTACGTCCTGCTCTCCAACTACGCGGGCGGCTTCATGGGCACCAAGCTCTTCGGCAACATCAACGTCGCCCTGGTACTCGGCCTCGGGCAGTTCCTGACCACCTTCCTCATCGCCTGGTTCTACTCCCGGCACGCCGCCGCGAAGCTCGACCCCAAGGCCGAGGCGATCAAGTCCCGTATGGAGCACCGCATGGAGACCCGCACGGAGGGCGACGCATGAGCCCCGCGCACACCGCCGTCATCGAGCTCGCGGCGGCGTCCGACGCCTCCGAGCACCGGACGCTGATCATCAGCCTCTTCGCGGCCTTCGTCGTCGCGACGCTGTGCATCACCGTCTGGGCGGGCCGGCAGACCAAGAGCGCCGCCGACTTCTACGCGGGCGGCCGCCAGTTCACCGGCTTCCAGAACGGCCTCGCGATCTCCGGCGACTACATGTCCGCCGCGTCCTTCCTCGGCATCGCGGGCGCCATCGCCCTCTTCGGCTACGACGGCTTCCTGTACTCCATCGGCTTCCTGGTCGCCTGGCTGGTCGCGCTGCTCCTGGTCGCCGAGCCGCTGCGCAACTCCGGGCGCTACACGATGGGCGACGTCCTCGCGTACCGCATGCGCCAGCGCCCGGTCCGCACGGCCGCGGGCACCTCCACCATCGTGGTCTCGATCTTCTACCTGCTCGCGCAGATGGCGGGCGCGGGTGTCCTCGTCTCGCTGCTGCTCGGCATCACCTCCGACGCGGGCAAGATCCTCATCGTCGCCCTGGTCGGCGTCCTGATGATCGTCTACGTCACCATCGGCGGCATGAAGGGCACCACCTGGGTGCAGATGGTCAAGGCCGTCCTGCTCATCGCGGGCACGGTGCTCATCACCTTCCTGATCCTGCTGAAGTTCAACTTCAACGTCTCCGACCTGCTCGGCACCGCCGCCTCCAACAGCGGCCAGGGCTCGAAGTTCCTGGAGCCCGGCCTGAAGTACGGCGCGACCGGCACCTCCAAGCTCGACTTCATCTCGCTCGGCATCGCCCTGGTCCTCGGCACCGCGGGACTCCCGCACATCCTGATCCGCTTCTACACCGTGCCCACGGCCAAGGCCGCCCGTAAGTCCGTGAACTGGGCGATCGGCATCATCGGTGCCTTCTACCTGATGACCATCGTGCTCGGCTTCGGCGCCGCGGCCCTGCTCAAGCCGGCCGACATCATCGCCTCCAACAAGGCGGGCAACACCGCGGCGCCGCTCGCCGCCCTGGAGATCGGCGGCGGCGGTGACTCCACCGGCGGCGCGATCCTGCTCGCGGTGATCTCCGCGGTCGCCTTCGCCACGATCCTCGCGGTCGTCGCGGGCCTGACCCTGGCCTCCTCCTCGTCCTTCGCGCACGACATCTACGCCAACGTCATCCGCAAGGGCAAGGCCACCGAGAAGGAGGAGATGAAGGCCGCCCGCTGGGCCACCGTCTTCATCGGTGTCGTCTCCATCGCCCTCGGCGCGCTCGCCCGCGACCTCAACGTCGCCGGTCTGGTCGCCCTCGCCTTCGCGGTCGCGGCCTCCGCGAACCTGCCCACGATCCTGTACAGCCTCTTCTGGAAGCGGTTCACCACCCAGGGGGCGCTCTGGTCCATCTACGGCGGTCTGATCGCCGCCGTCGGCCTCGTCCTCTTCTCGCCGGTCGTCTCCGGCAAGCCGACGTCGATGTTCCCCGACGCGAACTTCGACTTCTTCCCGCTGGAGAACCCGGGCCTGATCTCCATCCCGCTCGGCTTCGTCCTCGGCTGGCTCGGCTCGCTCCTCTCCAAGGAGGAGCCCGACAAGGGCAAGTACGCCGAGCTGGAGGTCAAGTCCCTCACCGGCGTCGGAGCCCACTGACGGGGCCTGGTTCACCTGCCCGCAGCGGCCGCGTCGTAGAGTCCTACGACGCGGCCGCACCGTTCCTCGTGGCAAATGGCCCATGAGGTTGTCAGAGGCGTCGCGTAAGGTCGAAAGCAGTGGACCCATTGCATCCAACCGCCGGGGAGGGGGCCGCAGTGCTCATCGACACCTATGGCCGTGTAGCCACTGACCTGCGCGTATCGCTGACCGACCGCTGCAACCTGCGCTGTACGTACTGCATGCCGGAAGAGGGCCTTCAATGGCTCGCCAAGCCCGACCTGCTCACGGACGACGAGATCGTCCGCCTCGTGCGGATCGCCGTCACCCGGCTGGGGGTGACCGAGGTCCGCTTCACCGGCGGTGAGCCGCTCCTGCGCCCCGGCCTCGTGGGCATCGTGGAGCGCTGCGCCCAGCTGGAGCCCCGCCCCCGGATGTCCCTGACGACGAACGGCATCGGTCTCAAGCGCACCGCCGAGGCCCTCAAGGCCGCGGGCCTCGACCGGGTCAATGTCTCGCTCGACACGCTGCGCCCCGACGTCTTCAAGACGCTCACCAGGCGCGACCGCCACAAGGACGTCATCGAGGGCCTCGAAGCGGCCCGCGACGCGGGCCTCACCCCGGTCAAGGTCAACACCGTCCTGATGCCGGGCCTGAACGACGACGAGGCCCCCGACCTGCTGTCCTGGGCCGTGGAGAACGACTACGAACTCCGCTTCATCGAGCAGATGCCCCTCGACGCCCAGCACGGCTGGAAGCGCGACGGCATGATCACCGCGGGTGACATCCTGGAGTCCCTGCGCACCCGCTTCGAGCTCACCGAGGAGGGCTCCGCGGAGCGCGGCTCCGCGCCCGCCGAGCGCTGGATCGTGGACGGCGGCCCGCACCGCGTCGGCGTCATCGCCTCGGTGACCCGCCCCTTCTGCTCGGCCTGCGACCGCACCCGCCTTACCGCCGACGGCCAGGTCCGCACCTGCCTCTTCGCCACCGAGGAGACCGACCTGCGCGGCGCCCTGCGCGCGGCCCCCGAGGACAGCGAGGGCGGCTCGGACGAGGAGATCGCCCGCATCTGGAAGACCGCGATGTGGGGCAAGAAGGCAGGCTCGGGCCTGGACGACCCCACCTTCCTCCAGCCGGAGCGGCCCATGTCGGCGATCGGCGGCTGAGCGCGGAGCCGACGGACATTCCGCTGCTCACAGCGGGGGAATGACGGAATTGGCTTAACCCATGGGGTGCGCCCGCTGTACCATTCCCAGGGTCACGAGCGGTTCTCGCCGCCCATGACGAAGGGCCCCGCTCCTGCCAGAGCAAGGCCCTTCGCGCAGTAATCACAAGCCCGGTCGCCTAAGACTCGACCGGGCTTGCTGCGTGTACAGCGCCGGTCGCGACCGTCTTGGGTGGGCGTCCTACTGGACGAACTGCCCCACACATCCGGTGATCGCTACGAGTAAGCCGAGCAATCCGATGTAGACCTGCCACTTCTCGGGGCCTGTCCAGGAGCTGCGCGGCTTCCGGGGACGATCATTCACTTGTTTCACCCCCCTCCACCATGACAATGGCCGCACGGAACCACACACAGGTGGTCTGGTGAGGGTCCGCCACTCCGACGGGGGACGCGGAGCGCGTACGAAGTATGTCACGGAGGGTCCGGCGACCGGCATCGGAAAAGCACGATTGATCTGAGCTTTTCTTGAGCTTTCCAGGTCAAACGCGGTCCGGAACGGCTCTGCGCGGCTTGGGAGTTGCGGTTCCGCTCAGCTCTGCGCGGCCTCGGCGCCGCCGCCGCGGGACTCCCACTCGGCCAGCGTCACGACATCCTTCAGCATGCCTCGTACGCCGAGGAACTGGGAGAGGTGTTCGCGGTGGTCGTCGCAGGCCAGCCAGGTCTTGCGACGGTCCGGAGTGTGGATCTTCGGGTTGTTCCACGCGAGCACCCAGACCGCGTCCGAGCGGCAGCCCTTCGCGGAACAGATCGGCTTCTCGTCACTCACAGTTCGCGTCCAAGCGTCCAGAACAAGGCGACGCCGAGCAGCCACGGGGGGAGCTGCCCGGCGTCGGTCTGTCGCTCCGACGGGGGATGCGGAGCGCGTACGAAGTATGTCATGCAGGACCCGGTGACTGGCACCTGAACTACATGATTGCCTTGAGCTTTATTTGAGCTTGGCGCATCGTCGACGGTCAGGCTTTCTCGCGCGCCGCGCCCCGCCGCTGGTCATACGCGGCGCCCGAGGGATCTTCCGGGACGGATTCCGCGGGACCGGCCGCCACGGGCGGCGCCAGCATTGGCCGAGAAGGGGTGGGTACGAACGTCGAGGGGAGAGCGGGGTTGCTCTCCCGCCCCGCGTTGGCGATGACCACGGAGATGTAGGGCAGCAGCACGCCGAGGACCAGCGCCACGAGGGCCACGTGCCGCTCCACGTTCCAGAGCGCGGCCGCGGCGACGACGGACACGGTCCGCACCGACATCGAGATCACATACCGGCGCTGCCGGCCCCGCACGTCCTCCGCGAGCCCCTGCCGGGCACCCGTGATCCGGAAGACCTGGCCACCGCTCTGCTTCCGCATCACGTTCCACCACCCTGTCCGCTGTGCCGGACTCTCCCCGGTATCTGCCCCGGTCCGGCCCGTTCCACGTTACGCCTGGGCTGCGCCGCCGACGAGACCGGGGGCGGCCTCTCCTCGGTGTGAACGCTGCGCCGTGCCACGTATGGAGCCGCCCGACATGCGCCGTACGGAGTACAGGCCGACACTGGCCGTAATGCTCACGTAGAGCCGTACAAGGAGGCAGCTATGGGCTGGTTGTGGGCGATCATCGTGGGATTCGTGCTGGGGCTGCTCGCCAAGGCGATCCTGCCCGGCAAGCAGCACAGTCCGCTCTGGCTCACCACGGTGTTCGGCATCATCGGAGCCGTCCTGGGCAACTGGCTCGCGACCCAGTTCGGCATCAACGAGACCAAGGGCATCGACTGGGGCCGCCACGCGCTGCAATTGGTCGCGGCGCTCGTCGTCGTCGGCGTCGGCGACGCGATCTACAAGTCGATCCGGGGCAACAGACGCACGGCTTAGCCGTGCGCCCCACGGTGAAGGCCCGGCCCCCCGAGCGGGGAGCCGGGCCTTCACCGTGCGCGGAGCGACCACGTACGGAACGGGCGGATCAGGCCGCCGCACCCCCGGTGACCTCGACCGCGGCCAGGTTCTTCTTGCCGCGGCGCAGCACGAGCCAGCGCCCGTGCAGCAGGTCCCCGGCGGCGGGCACGGCGTCCTCGGCGGTGACCTTGACGTTGTTCACGTAGGCACCGCCCTCCTTGACCGTGCGCCGGGCGGCGGACTTGCTCGCCACCAGGCCGACCTCGGCGAGCAGGTCCACGACCGGGCCCGGCTCGGCGACCTCGACGCGCGGCAGCTCCGAGAGGGCCGCGGCCAGCGTCGCCTCGTCCAGGTCCGCGAGGTCGCCCTGGCCGAAGAGGGCCTTGGACGCGGCGATGACCGCGGCGCACTGATCGGCGCCGTGCACCAGCGTCGTCAGCTCCTCGGCGAGCGCGCGCTGGGCGGCGCGCGCCTGCGGACGCTCCTCGGTCTGCTTCTCGATCTCCTCCAGCTCCTCGCGGCTCTTGAAGGAGAGGATCCGCATGTAGGTGGAGATGTCCCGGTCGTCCACGTTCAGCCAGAACTGGTAGAACGCGTACGGCGTCGTCATCGCCGGGTCGAGCCAGATGGCGCCGCCCTCGGTCTTGCCGAACTTGGTGCCGTCCGCCTTCACCATCAGCGGCGTGGCCAGCGCGTGCACCGTGGCGTCCGGCTCCAGGCGGTGGATGAGGTCGATGCCCGCCGTGAGGTTGCCCCACTGGTCGCTGCCGCCCTGCTGGAGGGTGCAGCCGTAGCGCCGGTAGAGCTCCAGGAAGTCCATGCCCTGGAGGAGCTGGTAGCTGAACTCGGTGTACGAGATTCCCTCCTGCGACTCCAGGCGCCGCGCCACGGAGTCCTTGGTCAGCATCTTGTTCACGCGGAAGTGCTTGCCGATGTCCCGCAGGAACTCGATCGCGGACATCCCCGCGGTCCAGTCGAGGTTGTTGACCATCACCGCGGCGTTCTCGCCCTCGAAGGACAGGAACGGCTCGATCTGCCTGCGCAGCCGGGCCACCCAGTTCGCGACCGTCTCCGGGTCGTTCAGGGTGCGCTCGGCGGTCGGCCGCGGGTCGCCGATCTGCCCCGTGGCCCCGCCCACCAGGGCCAGCGGGCGGTGCCCCGCCTGCTGGAGCCTGCGCACGGTGAGGACCTGCACGAGGTGTCCGACGTGCAGGCTCGCCGCGGTCGGGTCGAAGCCGCAATAGAACGTGACGGGACCGTCCGCGAGCGCCTTGCGCAGTGCGTCCTCATCGGTGGACAGGGAGAAGAGTCCCCGCCACTTCAGCTCGTCGACGATGTCCGTCACGGTCTCGTGTCTCCTTGGGTGTGCTTACACAGTGCACGTGGGTGCAGGGTCCGAGGTTATACGCCCTGGCTGACCGAACTCATATTGAAGTCCGGGACGCGGAGCGCGGGCATCGCGGCCCGGGTGAAGTAGTCGCCCCATTCGCGCGGCAGTGTCCGCTCCGTGCGGCCCGCCTCGGTCGCCCGGCCGAGCAGGTCCACGGGCGATTCGTTGAACCGGAAGTTGTTCACCTCGCCCACGACCTCGCCGTTCTCCACGAGGTACACGCCGTCCCTGGTCAGCCCGGTGAGCAGCAGGGTCGCCGGGTCCACCTCGCGGATGTACCAGAGGCAGGTGAGCAGCAGCCCGCGCTCCGTGGCCGCGACCATCTCATCGAGGGAGCGTTCGCCGCCCCCGTCGAGGATGAGGTTGTCGATCGCGGGCGTCACCGGCCGGCCGGTCAGGTCCGCGCTGTGCCTGCTGGAGACCAGGTGCGCGAGCTCGCCGCCGCTGATCCACTCCGTGGGCGCCAGCGGCAGTCCGTTGTCGAACACCGAGGAGTCACCGGTCGAGGTGTGCGCGAGGACGAACGGCGCCGACTCCAGGCCCGGCTCGTCCGGGTCGCTGCGCAGCGTCAGCGGCAGTCCGGCGATCCGCTCGCCCAGGCGCGTGGCGCCGCCCGGCTTGGAGAAGACGGTGCGGCCCTCGGCGGCGTCCCGCGCCGACGCCGACCAGTACTGGTAGATCAGCAGGTCCGCCACCGCGGTCGGCGGCAGCAGCGTCTCGTACCGCCCCGCGGGCAGGTCGACGCGGCGCTCGGCCCAGGCCAGGCGCCCGGCGAGTTCCGTGTCGAGCGCGGTGGGGTCGACGTCTTTGAAGTCACGCGTGGCCCGTCCCGCCCACGCCGACCTCGTGCGGTCCGGCGACTTGGCGTTGACCTCCAGGGTGCCGTTCGGCTGGTCGTGCCGCAGGCGCAGGCCGGTGGAGGTGCCGACGTAGCTCGACACGTACTCGTGGTTGGCGAAGCCGTACAGCTCACGGCCGCCCGCGCGGGCGGCCGCGAAGGCCTCCCCGAGTGCCGGGGCGAAGTCGGCGAAGACGGCGGAGGAGGTCTCCACCGGGGCGTCGGTGAAGCCGGGGGAGGCGGCGGTGCCGGTCACCAGCGGCCGTGCGTCCTCGGCGGGCCCGGCCCCGCGCGCGGCCTCCTCGGCGGCGCGCACCAGCGGCTCCAGGTCGTCCGCGGAGACCGCCGAGCGCGACACGACGCCGGACGCGGTGCCCTCCTTGCCGTCGACCGTGGCGATGACGGTGAGGGTGCGGCCGCGGGTGACGCCGTTGGTGGTCAGGGCGTTGCCCGCCCAGCGCAGGTTGGCCGTGGACTCCTCGTCGGCGATCACGACGCAGCCGTCGGCGGTGGACAGCTCAAGAGCGCGCTCGACGATCTCGTGCGGCCTGGCGGTACCGGAGGGACGATTGTTGCGCGAGGTCATCGACCCGCCTCCTGCGTCGTGTTGAGGATGTTGACGCCCCGGAACAGGGCGGACGGGCAGCCGTGCGAGACCGCGGCGACCTGCCCCGGCTGCGCCTTGCCGCAGTTGAAGGCGCCGCCGAGCACATACGTCCCCGGGCCGCCGACCGCGGCCATGGAGCCCCAGAAGTCGGTGGTCGTCGCCTGGTAGGCGACGTCGCGGAGCTGCCCGGCGAGCCGCCCGTTCTCGATCTTGTAGAAGCGCTGCCCGGTGAACTGGAAGTTGTACCGCTGCATGTCGATCGACCAGGACCGGTCGCCGACCACGTAGATGCCCCGGTCGACGCCCGCGATCAGGTCCTCGGTGGAGAGCCCCCCGGGATCCGGCTGGAGCGACACGTTCGCCATGCGCTGCACCGGGACATGGCCGGGGGAGTCGGCGTACGCGCAGCCGTTGGAGCGCTCGAAGCCGGTGAGCCTCGCGATGCGCCGGTCGAGCTGGTAGCCGACCAGGGTGCCGTCCTTGACCAGGTCCCACGACTGCCCCGCCACGCCCTCGTCGTCGTAGCCGATGGTCGCGAGGCCGTGCTCGGCCGTACGGTCGCCCGTCACGTTCATCAGCGACGAGCCGTAGGCGAGTTTGCCGAGCTGGTCGAAGGTGGCGAACGAGGTGCCCGCGTACGCCGCCTCGTAGCCGAGGGCGCGGTCGAGCTCGGTGGCGTGGCCGATGGACTCGTGGATCGTCAGCCAGAGGTTGGAGGGGTCCACGACGAGGTCGTAGGCGCCCGCCCGCACGCTCGGTGCCCGCATCTTTTCCGCCAACAGCCCGGGAATGCGCTCCAGCTCGCCCTGCCAGTCCCAGCCGGTCCCGGTGAGGTACTCCCAGCCCCGCCCGACCGGCGGCGCCAGCGTGCGCATGGAGTCGAACTCACCGCTCGACTCGTCCACCGCGACCGCTGTGAACTGCGGATGCAGCCTGACCCGCTGCTGCGTGGTCACCGTGCCCGCCGTGTCCGCGTAGAACTTGTTCTCGTGCACGGTGAGCAGCGAGGCGTCCACGTGCGCGACACCGTCGGCGGCGAGCAGCCGCGCGCTCCAGTCGGCGAGCAGCCCCGCCTTCTCCTCGTCGGGCACCGAGAAGGGGTCGATCTCGTAGGAGGAGACCCAGGTCTTGTCGGCGTGCACGGGCTCGTCCGCGAGCTCCACCCGCTCCTCGGACCCCGCCGCCCTGATCACCTGGGCGCTGAGCTTGGCCATCGCCACGGCTTGCGAGGCGACCCTGGCCGCCGCGTCCATCGTGAGGTCGACACCCGAGGCGAATCCCCAGGTCCCGCCGTGCACCACCCGCACCGCGTACCCGAGGTCCGTGGTGTCGGAGGTGCCGGACGGCCTGGCATCGCGCAGGCGCCAGGAGGCGCCGCGGACCCGCTCCAGGCGGAAGTCCGCGTGATCGGCGCCGAGCGCACGCGCGCGGGCGAGCGCGGCGTCGGCGAGAGCCCGCAGCGGCAGCGCCGTGAAGGCTTCATCGATGGAATGAGGCACGGAGGTCTCCCTGCTGTCGGCTCCGGTCGGCTCCGGTGGGATCCGATGATGACCCGCGGGACGGCTCCAGGGCCAGACCTTTCTGTAGGGACCCGACAGGGAGTCCTCCTAGCCACTGTGGGGCGCCGATTCTCCGTATCGCGGAAGGTACCGATAGGTTTTCGAGGTACCAGACCGCTATCGAAAGGGTGATCCGTTGAGCCGCTCGGTTCTCGTCACCGGAGGAAACCGGGGCATCGGCCTCGCCATCGCCCGCGCTTTCGCCGACGCCGGCGACAAGGTCGCGATCACCTTCCGCTCGGGTGAGCCGCCGAAGGCCCTCACCGACGCCGGGGTCCTCGCCGTCAAGTGCGACATCACCGATGCCGAGCAGGTGGAGCAGGCCTACAAGGAGATCGAGGACAAGCACGGGAACGTAGAGGTCCTGGTCGCCAACGCGGGCATCACCAAGGACCAGCTCCTGATGCGCATGACCGAGGAGGACTTCACGTCCGTCCTCGACACCAACCTCACCGGCACCTTCCGCGTCGTCAAGCGGGCCAACCGCGGCATGCTGCGGGCCAGGAAGGGCCGCGTCGTGCTGATCTCCTCCGTCGTGGGCCTCTACGGCGGCCCCGGGCAGGCCAATTACGCCGCCTCCAAGGCCGGTCTGGTCGGCTTCGCGCGCTCGCTCGCCCGTGAGCTGGGCTCGCGCAACCTCACCTTCAACGTCGTCGCGCCCGGTTTTGTCGACACCGACATGACCAAGGTGCTGACGGAGGAGCAGCGCAAGGGCATCGTCGCTCAGGTGCCGCTCGGCCGCTACGCGCAGCCCGAGGAGATCGCCGCCGCGGTGAAGTTCCTCGCGTCCGACGACGCCTCGTACATCACTGGAGCCGTCATCCCCGTTGACGGCGGATTGGGCATGGGTCACTGATCACCATGAGCGGAATCCTCGACGGCAAGCGCATCCTCATCACCGGTGTGCTCCTGGAGTCCTCGATCGCCTTCCACGCGGCCAAGGTCGCCCAGGAGCAGGGCGCCGAGATCATCCTGACCGCGTTCCCGCGGCCCACCCTCACCGAGCGCATCGCCAAGAAGCTCCCCAGGCCCGCCAAGGTCATCGAGCTCGACGTGACCAACCAGGAGCACCTCGACCGCCTCGCGGGCGTCGTCAAGGACGAGCTCGGCGGCCTCGACGGCGTCGTGCACTCCATCGGCTTCGCGCCGGAGGGAGCCTTCAACTTCCTGGAGGCCAGCTTCGAGGACGTCTCGACGGCGATGCACGTCTCCGCGTACTCCCTGAAGTCGCTCACCATGGCCTGCCGCCCGCTCTTCGAGGACGGTGCCTCGGTCGTCGGCCTCACCTTCGACGCGCAGTACGCCTGGCCCAAGTACGACTGGATGGGCCCGGCCAAGGCCGCCCTGGAGGCCACCAGCCGCTACCTCGCCCGTGACCTGGGCAAGGAGAACATCCGCTGCAACCTGATCTCCGCGGGCCCGATCGGCTCCATGGCGGCCAAGTCCATCCCGGGCTTCGCCGACCTCGCGGACGTCTGGAACACCCGCTCCCCGCTGGACTGGGACATGGCCGACCCCGAGCCCGCGGGCCGCGGCATCGTCGCCCTGCTCTCGGACTTCTTCCCGAAGACCACCGGCGAGATCGTCCACGTCGACGGCGGCGTCCACATGATGGGTGCCTGACCGGCTCCTCCCGTACGAGGCGTGCGGCCCCGTCCCCCGCGGTGCGCGGGAGGCGGGGCCTCACCCGTTCGGCTCCCGGGCCGGGCGGCGGCGGGGCAGTGGCGCGCATGGTGGAGTGTGCGCCTCTCCGGTGCGGTGCTCGCCGCTCTCGCCCTGCTGGTCGCCGTGCCCACCGGCGCCGCGTCCCTCGCCGGTGACGGCCATCGGGACAGGGAGCGGCCACGGCCCTTCGGCTCGGAGTGCCGCACCGGGATCAGCGGCTCCAACGTCGTCGCCTACTGCCACAACCCCTACCCCGAAACAGACCACGTCCGCCTGCACGTGGAGTGCGACCGGTGGTGGGACATCGACGTCGACAGCGCCCCGACCGACGCGGGGCCCGCGCAGACCGTGCGGCTGACCGGGCGGTGCTGGAAAGAGGTCCGCTCGGCCTGGGTCAGCCACGAGAAGTGAGGGGTGCCGCCGGGGGCGGTCACTCCTCGCCGCGCGCCCCGCTGAACCGCTCGGGGCGGCACATGAAGGGGTAGCTCGCCGCCTCGCTCTGCGCGGCCTCGGTGTCCCGCTCCCGGATCGCCTCGACCAGCCTGGCGTGGTCCATGTGCGACTCGGGACTGAGATCCTCGCCGATGTCGTCCCGCAGCCAGTCCCGCATGACCTCGCCCAGGTCCGCGTAGAGGGCCGTCATGACGTCGTTGTGCGACGCGGCCACCACGGCCATGTGGAACGTGGCGTCGGCGGTCACGAACTCCTCCGCGTCCCCCGACGCCCAGGCCTCCTCACGCCGTACGAGGAGCGCGTCGAGCTGCTTGAGGTCGCGTTCGGTGCGGCGCCGGGCGGCGAGCTCGGCGGCGCTCGACTCCAGCGTGCTGCGCAGCTCGGCGATGTGCCGGGGGTCCGCGTCGGCGAACCTGCGCTGCATCACGCCCGCCAGCTCACTGGTCGCCACCACGAAGGTGCCCGAGCCCTGCCGGATGTCGAGCAGGCCGTTGTGCGCGAGCGCCCGCACCGCCTCCCTGACCGTGTTCCGCGCCACGCCCAGCTGCTCGACCAGCTCGGGCTCGGTGGGGATGCGGGAGCCGACCGGCCACTCGCCCGAGGAGATCTGGTTGCGCAGCTCGGAGATGACCTGTTCGGAGAGCGCCGAGCGGCGAGGAGTGGTCAGCGGCATGACGGTCCTTCGTACGGGGCGGGGTGCCGGGATCGGGGTGCTGTGGAGGCGGCGGCCGCCGCCCTGGACGCGGGGCCGCTCCGGACTGTGACGCGATCGGATTGGACAGCCAATCATCCCATGATTCTATGATGGCCCCATGGCTAGCGAGGACACCGGGACGATGGCAAGGACAGCGACAGTGAAGCGCACCGACGCGGCGGCGGACGCGGGGCAGGCGAAACAGGCCCCCACGCGCGCGTGGGCGACGCGACTGATCACCGTAGGCATCGTCCTCGCGGCCCTCAACCTCCGCCCGGCCATCACCAGCCTCGGCGCGCTGCTCGAAGAGGTCCGCGACGGCCTCGGCATGAACGGCACCCTCGCCGGACTGCTCACCTCCGTGCCCCCGCTCTGCTTCGCCGTCTTCGGCGTGATGGCGCCCCGCTTCGCCCGGCGTTTCGGGCCCAGCGCGGTCGTCTGCGTCGGCATGGCCGCCATCGCCGCGGGCCTCGTCATACGCCCCTTCATCGGCGGCACGGCGGGCTTCCTCGCCGCCACCGCGCTCGCCCTCATGGGCATCGCGGTCAGCAACGTCCTGATGCCGGTCATCGTCAAGCGCTGGTTCCCCGACCGGGTCGGCTCCATGACCGGCCTGTACTCGATGGCCCTCGCGCTCGGCACCTCACTCGCCGCGGCCCTCACGGTCCCGATGACCGACGCGCTCGGCGGGCGCTGGCAGACCGGGCTCGCCGTCTGGGCATCGCTCGCGGTCGTCGCCGTCGTGCCGTGGATCCCGCTCGTCCGCGAACCGGGCACGGCCTCCGCCGCCCCCGAGCACGTCAGCACCGCCGTCCGCCAGGAGGACGCCGGACTGCGCATCACCCACAGCCGCACGGCGTGGGCACTCGCCGTCTTCTTCGGGCTCCAGGCCACGGCCGCGTACATCACGATGGGCTGGATGCCGCAGATCTTCCGGGACGCCGGGGTGCCCGCGGGCGAGGCGGGCGTGCTGCTCGCCGTCACCATGGCCATGGGCGTGCCGCTGGCGTTCGTCATCCCGCGCGTGGCCACGCGGCTGCCCAGCCAGGGTCCTGTCGTGATCTTCCTCGGCGCCTGCGGCCTCGCCGGTTACGCGGGCCTCTTCCTCGCCCCCGCGGGCGGCGCCTGGGCCTGGGCGGTGCTGCTCGGCATCTCCAACTGCGCCTTCCCGCTCGCCCTGACCATGGTCGGCATGCGGGCCAAGAGCAGCGTGGGCGTGGCCAAGCTGTCGGCCTTCGCGCAGAGCACCGGCTATCTGATCTCGATCCCCGGCCCGCTCCTGGTGGGCGTCCTCTACGAGCACAGCGGCGGCTGGGGCCTGCCCATCGCGCTCATGGCGGGCCTGATGGTGCCGCAGATCGTCATCGGTACGCTCGCGGGCCGCAACCGCACGGTCGAGGACGAGGTGGCCGCCAGGGCGGCGCGGGCCTGACCCCACCGGCGGCCCCCGGGCAAAGGGTGCGAGACTGGCCGTATGCCCGTCCTTGACCCGAACCCCCAGAACGGCCAGAAGAAGCTGCTCATCGTGCTCGGCGCGATGCTGGCCATCACCGTGATCATCGGCATCGTCGCCTCCGTCGCCTCCCCGTGAACCGGCCCTCCCGCCGCCGCGCGGCGCGGCATGGTGGGGCTAGCACCCCTGTCCCCTAGGGGGCCAGTGTCAGGGTCAAGTGGGTGGATCACCTGATGGGTTGAGGGCCGCCGGTCGCCTAGATTCGAGTGGTGCCCGCGAGAACGCGGCACGCGGACCCGAGGACCAGGAGGCGGCATGTCGGCCCGTTCGCACACCCGGCGCGACCCCGCGGAGTCGGCCGGCGTCGAGATCCAGCTCCCCTGGTGGGCGATAGCCCTGCCCGCCGTCGCCTTCGCGGCCCTGCTCCTGCTGGTGCTGAACCCCGTGGACGCCCACGCCGCGGGCAGTGAGCCCGTCGTCACCAACCTCCTGGAGCGCGTCCAGGAGATGGTGCGGCGCATGGCCCCGTAGCCCATCTCCGGCCAGCCGTGTCACCCACGCCGGGGCACCGCGCCAACTACCCGCGCCCAGTGGCGCGTTTCATGCGAAGCTGGGATGTATGAGCGTCGCAGAACCCCGCAGGATTGTCCTCTTCCGGCATGCGAAGGCCGACTGGCCCCAGGTGGCCGACCACGAGCGGCCGCTCGCTGACCGAGGCCGCAGGGACGCCCCCGTCGCCGGACGCAAGCTGGCCGACAGCGGCATCGCCTTCGACCTGGCCCTCTGCTCCACCGCGGCCCGGACCCGCGAGACCTGGAAGCTCGCTGTCCAGGAGCTCCCGCAACGGCCGAAGACCGTCTACGAGGAGCGGCTGTACGAAGCCTCTCCCGGCGAGCTGATCGCCGTGCTCAACGAAACCCCGGACGATGTGCGCAGCGTCCTCCTGATCGGACACAACCCCGGAGTGCAGGGGCTGACCGATGTCCTCGCCGGTGACTCCGAGGGTGACGCGCAGGCCCGGCTCAACCGCCGGGGCTTCCCGACCGCCACCTTCTCCGTCCTGACGTACTCCGGCTCGTGGAAGGCGCTGGAGCCGGGCACGGCGACCCTCGTCGACTACTGGGCACCGTCCGAATAGCACACCCCGGGATCCACGCCCGCCTCGGCGCGGGCCCGCTCTACGTCCTCCACGTCCCCCTTCCCGCATCCTGTCCGTACGCAGCCGGGCCCCGCGCCACAGTGGCGCGGGGCCCGTGGGCGCATGGGGGAGGGGGTCAGTCCGCGTGGGTCTCCGCCGCCTCGACCTCTTCGCGGGTGATGCCGAGGAGATAGAGGACGGTGTCGAGGAACGGCACGTTCACCGCGGTGTGCGCGGCCTCGCGGACCACGGGCTTGGCGTTGAAGGCGACACCGAGGCCCGCCGCGTTCAGCATGTCGAGATCGTTCGCGCCGTCGCCGATCGCGACGGTCTGCTCCAGCGGGACCCCGGCCTCCTCGGCGAAGCGGCGCAGCAGCCGCGCCTTGCCCGCGCGGTCCACGATCTCTCCGGTCACCCTGCCGGTGAGTCTGCCGTCGGCGATCTCCAGGGTGTTGGCCTGGGCGAAGTCGAGGCCGAGACGTTCCTTCAGATCATCGGTGACCTGGGTGAAGCCGCCGGAGACGACACCCACCTGGTAGCCGAGGCGCTTGAGGGTGCGGATGAGGGTGCGGGCGCCCGGGGTGAGCCTGACCTCGGAGCGGACCTTGTCGACGACCGAGGCGTCGAGGCCCGCGAGCAGCTTCACGCGCGCGTGCAGGGACTGCTCGAAGTCGAGTTCGCCGCGCATCGCCGCCGCCGTCACGTCGGCGACCTCGGCCTCGCACCCGGCGTGCGCGGCGAAGAGCTCGATGACCTCGTCCTGGATGAGCGTGGAGTCGACGTCCATCACGACCAGGCGCTGCGCCCGGCGGTGCAGGCCCGCCGCGACGACCGCGACGTCCACGCCGAGCTTCGCGGCCGCTATGGCCAGGGCGGTGCGCAGGGGCTCGGTCTCGGTGCCGGACACCGCGAACTCCACGGCGGTGACCGGGTACTTGGCGAGCCGGAAGATACGGTCGATGTTGCCGCCGGTCGCGGTGATGCTGGCGGCGATGGCCGCCGTCGACTCCGAGGTCAGCGGGTGGCCGAGGACGGTCACGTGGGAACGCCCCAGGCCGCGCGGCAGGTTGTCGCCGATGCCCGAGATGATCTCGGCCTGCATCTTCATGGACTCCGCCCAGCTGTGGACGGTGGCGCGCAGGTCTCCCTCCAGGCCGGTGGGCGGCTCGGTCACGAGCGCGCACAGCACTATGCGCCCGCGGGTGACGACCTGCTCGATGTCGACCACGTCGACGGAGTAGGCGGCGAGGGTGTCGAAGAGACCGGCGGTGAGGCCGGGACGGTCCTTGCCGAAGATCTTGACGAGGAGCGTGGGGACGTCGGCGGTCTGAGGGGGCTGCGAAGCACTCATGGTGCCGCTTACGGTAGCGGCCGCTCTCCTTCTTTCGTCCCTCGGTCCGGTCCTCGGACACGTGAGCGTTGTCCGGGGTGGTCCCGGGGTCGCCTCGGGGTGGCCC
>NZ_JASKYR010000449.1:0-6159 GCF_041028215.1 Streptomyces flavofungini | reverse complement strand
GGATGCGGCCTGGTCAGCCTACCTCCGTGCGGGACGGGGCGCGGGGGCGGACCGGGGCCCGCTCCCGCGCCCCCGGACACGCCCGCCGGGGCCCCGGCCCTGGCCGCGGACCTGGCCGCGGACCTAGCCGCGGACCTAGCCGCGGATGATCGCCAGCGCCTCGTCGCGGACCTTCGCCATCGTGGCCTCGTCCCTGGCCTCGACGTTCAGCCGGAGCAGGGGCTCTGTGTTGGAGGCACGGACGTTGAACCACCAGTCGGCGGCGGTGACCGTCAGGCCGTCGAGCTCGTCCAGGGTGACGCCGTCCCGGCCTTCGTACGCCGTCCTGATCGCGGCGAGGCGGGCCGTCTGGTCGTCGACCGTGGAGTTGATCTCCCCGGAGCCCGCGTAGCGGTCGTACTGCTGGACCAGTGCGGAGAGCGTGCCGTCCTGGCCGCCGAGGGCCGCGAGGACGTGGAGGGCGGCGAGCATGCCCGTGTCCGCGTTCCAGAAGTCCTTGAAGTAGTAGTGCGCGGAGTGCTCGCCGCCGAAGATCGCGCCGGTCCTGGCCATCTCCTCCTTGATGAAGGAGTGGCCCACGCGTGTGCGCACGGGCGTGCCACCGCTCTCCTTGACGACCTCCGGGACGGACCAGGAGGTGATCAGGTTGTGGATGACCGTGCCCTTGCCGCCGTGCTTGGCCAGCTCGCGGGAGGCGACCAGGGCGGTGATCGCCGACGGGGAGACCGGGTCGCCGTTCTCATCGACCACGAAGCAGCGGTCCGCGTCGCCGTCGAAGGCGATGCCGAGGTCGGCGCCCTCGGCGCGGACGCGCTCCTGGAGGTCCACGATGTTCGCCGGGTCCAGGGGGTTCGCCTCGTGGTTCGGGAAGGTGCCGTCCAGCTCGAAATACATCGGCGTCACTTCGAGGGGCAGGCCCTCGAAGACGGTGGGGACCGTGTGCCCGCCCATGCCGTTGCCCGCGTCGACCACGACCTTCAGGGGGCGAATGGCGGTCAGGTCGACGAGGCCGCGCAGGTGCGCCGCGTAGTCCGTCAACGTCTCGCGGCGCGTCAGAGTGCCCGCGCTCGCCGCCTTCTCGGGGGCGCCGGAGGCGAGCCAGCCCTCCACGAGGGCGCGGATCTCGCCGAGGCCGGTGTCCTGGCCGACCGGCGCGGCGCCAGCGCGGCACATCTTGATGCCGTTGTACTGCGCCGGGTTGTGCGAGGCCGTGAACATCGCGCCCGGCAGGTTCAGCGCGCCCGAGGCGTAGTAGAGCTGGTCGGTGGAGCAGAGCCCGATCTCCGTGACGTCCACGCCGCGGGCCGCCGCGCCGCGCGCGAACGCCCGTGAGAGGCCCGGTGACGAGGGGCGCATGTCATGGCCGACCACGATCGCGTCCGCCGATGTGACCTGCGCGAAAGCCGCCCCGAACAGCTCGGCCATCGACTCGTCCCACTGATCCGGGACCACCCCGCGGACGTCGTACGCCTTCACGATCTGGGACAGATCAGCAGTCACGGTCAACCCTCTCTGGAGGTTCTGCGAGCTCGTCGGTCCCGGTGACCCGGCTCAGCGGTCTGCCGAGCGCGGCGGTCCCGGGGATACGTCAATCTTTCCCTACGTCGGTCACCCCACGTCGGGCCTCCCAAACTACCCGCAACGACCGGCGGCGAACTGCGTCCCTCACGGCAGCATCCAGCCCAGCACCACCGTGCTCTGGCCGACGACGATCAGGCACATCACCAGGAGCAGTCCGAGGCTCCAGGGCAGCACCTTGCGCAGCAGATCGCCCTCCCGGCCGGCGAGGCCGACGGCGGCGCACGCGATCGTCAGGTTCTGCGGGGAGATCATCTTGCCGAGGACGCCGCCCGAGCTGTTGGCCGCCGCCAGGAGTTCGGGCGAGAGGCCCGACTGCTGCGCCGCCGTCACCTGGAGGGCGCCGAAGAGGGCGTTGGCGGAGGTGTCGGAGCCGGAGACGGCCACGCCGAACCAGCCGAGCACCGGCGAGAGGAAGGCGAGGCCCGCGCCGGCCGCCGCCACGTAGTGCCCGATGGTGGCCGCCTGCCCGGAGAGGTTCATGACGTACGCGAGGGCGAGCACGGACGTCACGGTGAGGATCGCGAAGCGCAGCTCGTGGACGGTGGCCGCCCACTCCCGTACCGCCACGCGCGCGTGCACGCCGATGACGGCCGCCGTCACCACCCCGGCGAGCAGCACGAGCGTGCCGCCGGTGGAGATCAGCGGCAGCGAGAAGACATTGCCGCCGACCGGCTCGCCGGAGGGGTCGGCGACGTCGAGGAAGGGCCAGTCGAAGGTCCGTGTCGCCTTGGCGAGGAGGTCCTTCACGGCCGGGATCTGGGCGAGCGAGAAGACCACGACGATGAGGGCGTACGGGGCGTAGGCGCGCAGCACCTCGGGGCGCGGGTCCTCGTGGTCGAGGTCCTCGCTGCGGGCGCCGGTGGGGACCGCGGCGCGGACGGGCTCGGCGGCGGGCCTGCGGGCGTGCGGCACGGCCATCAGGGCGCCCGCGCCGATCAGGGCGGCGCCGATGTCGGCGAGCTGGGCCGAGACGTAGTTGGAGGCCGCGAACTGGGCGGCGGCGAAGGCGAGGCCGCAGGCGAGCGCGGGCACCCAGGTCTCGCGGAGTCCGCGCCGCCCGTCCACGAGCCACACCAGGAGCAGCGGTACGACCAGGGCGAGCAGCGGGGTCTGGCGGCCGACGACCGTGGCGACGGTGTCCAGCGGGAGGCCCGTCACCTGGGCGAGGGTGACCACGGGGGTGCCCATGGCACCGAAGGCGACGGGCGCGGTGTTCGCGACGAGGGCGACGACGGCGGCGCGCACCGGGTCGAAGCCGAGGGCGACGAGCATGACGGAGCAGATCGCGACGGGCGCCCCGAAACCGGCGAGCGCCTCCAGGAGCGCGCCGAAGCAGAAGGCGACCACGAGCGCCTGGACGCGAGGGTCGTCGGAGAGGCGGCCGAAGGAGCGGCGCAGGATGTCGAAGTGTCGGGTGCGGACCGTCATGCGGTACACCCACAGGGCGTTGACGACGATCCACAGGATGGGGAAGAGGCCGAAGAGGGCGCCCTGTGCGGCGCTGGAGGCGGTCTGGCCGAGCGGCATCCCGTACGCGAGCCAGGCGACGAGGACGGCGACCGCCAGCCCGATGAGGCCCGCGCGGTGGGCCTTCATGCGGACGGCGCCGAGCAGGACGAGGACGGTCAGGAGGGGCAGGGTCGCGACGAGGGCGGAGAGGCCGAGCGAGCCGGCGACGGGTTCAAGCTGCTGCACGAACAAGGGACGCCTCCCGGGCTGTGGGTGGCGAAATCGTCGTGGTGGTGCTGATGGGGCGTCAACGCATGGGACGGAGAAGATCCAGTGAAGGCACCGGCGCCGGGAGCGGCGGCGGGCTCAGGCGAGCGGTGATGAGGACGGACCGGCGGGAGCGGGTCTCAGGAGTCCGGGGACCGCAGCACCCTGAGGTGGCCGCGGCGGGCGACCTCCATGGGGTCCGCGGTGCGGGGTCCGCCCGCCTCGGCGGCCCGGTCCTGCGGGCGCGCGGCCTCACGCACGGCGTTGGCGAGCGCTTCGAGGTCGTCGCCCGAGGGGCGCGCCGGGCCCGAGGCGTTGGCGAGCCGGACAACCTCCCAGCCGCGGGGCGCGGTCAGGCGCTCGGAGTGCTCGGCACAGAGGTCGTAGCAGTGGGGTTCGGCGTAGGTGGCGAGGGGGCCGAGGACCGCGGTCGAGTCGGCGTAGACGTACGTCAGCGTCGCGACGGCGGGACGGCCGCAAGCGGTGCGCGAACAGCGACGTACAGGGCTCACAGCGTTGGACGGTACCGCACTCTTGAGCGGGCCGCGACGACTCTCGACGACGTCACCCCACCGTGTCGTCTTGGGCCCATCGCTCAGGAGTGACTCCGGGGCACTGCGTTGACCTGCGGGGACGCCAGTGACCACAGGGGCCGGTGGTACTGAATCCGGTCACCACTTGGCGTGAAACGAGTCATTTGGAGCGGGTGCGACGGTCGCGGAGAGATACGTAATCGAGTCCAAGACCGGCCCGAACGGTCAGGAAGCGACATGCCGCGCTCCGTACGGAAAGGGCGATCTCGGGGACTACGCTGCGTCAGTGATGGACGACCCCGTACAGCCCCCCGCAGGAGAACCGAGGCCCCGCCGTCGCGACCGCCACGGCAGGGGCATGCGCGGCCCCGTGGCGCCGCCGCAGGTGCCGCTGTCGGCGAGCCGCGCCGAGGCCTTCACGGACCTCGTGCAGGACTCCGTCGAGCGGCTTGAGCGGCGCTGGCCGCAGCTCGCCGAGATCGACTTCCTCGTCCTTGAGGTGCCGCCGCTCAACGGCTCCGGCGGCCCCGGCGGGGAGTGGCGCGACGAGACCGTGCCGCTGGGCGGCACCATCACGGCGAACGAGGGACGGCCCGCGCGCGTGGTGATCTACCGCCGCCCGGTGGAGATCCGCACCAAGGGGCGCGACGAGCGCGCGGCCCTGGTGCACGAGGTCGTCGTCGAGCAGGTCGCCGATCTGCTCGGCCTCTCCCCCGAGTCCGTGGACCCGCGCTACGGGGACGAGGACTGACGGCCGGTCCCTCCCCGGCGGCCGCCTCCGACCGGGCGGCCCCCTCCAGCCGATGGACTACTTCTGGAGCACCGTCAGATCCCGCTCGGCCTTGGGCACCGACACGGTCCCCCGGTCGTCCGGCAGCGTCTGGACGGTGAACATGGGGATGCCGCCCGCGGGCAGGGCCAGCATCCGTGAGCAGTACACCGGGCCGCCGGAGACCGGCTCGACGGTGAGGGCGTAGGTGCCCTTCAAACCCTGCGGCCGGGGCGGATCGACCTCCAGGGTGGTGCCGCCCTTGACCGTGTACGTCTTGGTGACCGGCGAGCCGCCCTCGGTGCCCGCCGACGCCGTCACCTTCACCTCGGCCGCCTTGTCGGGGGCCACCAGGGAGAGCGTCGAGCCCTTGGAGCGGTTGTCGGCGACCGTCGACCGCGCTCCGACCGCGTCGGTCGCCGGGATGAACGCCGTCTCCTGGCGGCTGCCCTTGCCGCGCGTGACGCGCAGGGCGGCCACTACGGGCACCGCCTTGTCGCTCGGCGAGAGCAGCAGCGAACCGGCCTCCCCCTTGGTGAGGTCCTTCAGGTCCACGGCCGCCGTCATACCTGCCTTGACGTGCAGGGTCTCGTGTCCGGCCGGAGTGATCGTGCCGGTTGGCGAGGCGAGCTGGATCTTCAGGTCCGCGTCCTCGGAGCCGGGCGCGAAGGCGACCAGGCGCACCGAGGTGGCGTCCTTGGGGATGCCCGGCAGGACCGCGTCGCTCGCCGGGTCGGCCGCCGCGGCCAGCCAGTCGCCGCCGAGCTTCTCGTCGGAGGACTGCACGGCCGCCGCGACCCGGCCGCTGCGCGCGGTCACGTGCATCGTGAGGTTCGGATACGCCTTGTCGGCGAGCGTGGAGACCAGGACGGGCACGCTGGAGTGCGGCTGGACCTGGATGGCCTCGCCCACCTCGGAGGTGACCGCGCCGTCCGGGCCGAACAGCTCCACGTCGACGACGGCCGCGGAGTCGTCGGGGTTCGTCAGGTGGATGTAGTCGCTGCGGTCCTTGGCCGAGCTCGCGCCGGGGAACCAGAAGTCGGTGTCGGGCGCCGTGCAGTTGGTGCCCTGGGCGCCGCGTCCGCTGCCCGCGTTGTACGTGGTGGTCTGCTGGACGGTCCAGCCGGGGGCGAGCGGGCCGTCGGCGGTGCCGATCAGCGCGGGCGCCTCGGCGCCCGACTGCTCGCCGCCGACCGCCTCGCCCTGCTTCTTCTGGGTCAGGAAGGGCTTGGCGTCCTTGCCCTTGCCGTGCTCCGCGGGGGCGTCCGTGAGCTGCTTGTGGACCGGCACGAGCGCCGCCTCGCCCGTGCCCTCGGTGCCGCTCGACTTCGGGGTGTACGCGGAGTACACCGTCTCCGCCAGGTCGGAGCCGCTGGGCACCGGGCAGAGCAGGCTGGTCCGCTCGACGGGCAGCCGCGCGGCGGCCTTCGCCGCGCCGTCGCCGGAGCCGCCGGAGCCGCTCGACGCGGCATACCCGGTGACGGCGCCGAGGGCGACGACGACGGCGATGAGGGACTGGGTGGTGCGGTTCACTGCTGGCTCCAGTCGGGGCGCTCGCTG
>NZ_JASKYR010000448.1:0-6698 GCF_041028215.1 Streptomyces flavofungini | reverse complement strand
GAGTGGGAGCGGTGGAGGTGTCGATCGCCATGGCAAGAGCTTCCGGCGCGGGGAACAGAGGTGGGGAGCGGGAACTTATGCTGGTGGTCGGAACACCAGTCAGTGCTTGGGGGAGCGCCACATGGCAGCAGCGGCAGCGGTATCAGCGGCGGCATCGGGATCAGCCGCGGACCCGGCCAAGGCCCGTCGGCTCGGTGAGCTGCGGGAGTTCCTGATGAGCCGCCGGGCGCGGGTCACTCCGGCCGAGGCCGGGCTCCCCGACGGCGGTGGCCGCAGGCGCACGCCGGGGCCTGCGGCGCGAGGAGGTCGCCGTGCTCGCCGGGGTCGGGGCGTCCTGGTACCAGTGGCTGGAGCAGGGCCGCGACATCTCGGTGTCGCCGCAGGTCCTGGATTCCGTGGCGCGCGTTCTGAAGCTGAGCGGCGCCGAGCGACGGCATCTGTACGTGCTCGCCGGGCTCAATCCGCCGCCGCCCGAGGTCGCGGGGGAGGACCGGGACATGTGCGAGGGCCTGCACCGGCTCATCGACGCCTGGCTGCCCTACCCGGCGCACATCATGGACGCCTACTGGAACTGCGTCATGTACAACGACGCGGCGGCGGTCGTGCTCGGCATGCGCGCGGAGACCTCGGAGAACTGCCTGTTCAACTTCTTCGCCGACCCCCTCTACCGGTCCCGCGCCAAGAGCTGGGAGCGGAACGCGCCGCACCTGGTGGCGATGTACCGGGCGGCGTGCTCCGAGCTCCCCGACGACGACGGCTTCGCCGAGGTGATCGCCGCGACCAGGGCCGCGAGCCCCGAGTTCGCCGAGCTGTGGGAGCGGCATGACATCACGCCGGGCGGACAGGTCTCCAAGGAGCTGGAGCATCCGGTGGCCGGACCGCTGTTCCTGGAGTCGACGCAGCTCAGGGTGCCCGCCAGGCCGGACCTCGTGATCGTGCTGCATACGCCGGTGCCGCACCCGGAGGCGGACACGGCGGCGAAGCTGGCGTGGCTGGCCTCGCCGGAGGGCCGCAGGGGCACGATGCACCCCGTCGTGGGCTGAGCCGCCCCGCTCCTTATGCTCGTGCCATGACGCAGAGCACCGACCTCGGTCCCGAGGACCGCAAGATCGTCACCCTCGCCCGCTCGGCCAGGGCCCGCAACGCGGTCCCCGAGGGCGCGGCCGTACGGGACGAGACCGGCCGCACGTACGTGGCGGGCACCGTCGCCCTCACCTCCCTGGGCCTCTCCGCCCTGCGCACGGCCGTCGCGATGGCGGTGGCCTCGGGCGCCGAGTCCCTGGAGGCCGCGGCGGTCGTCTCGGCCTCGGCGGACCTCCCCCCGGAGGACCTGGCCGCGGTAAGGGACCTGGGCGGCGAGAACACCCCGGTCTACCTGGCGGCCCCCGACGGCGAACTCCGCCGGACACTGACGGCACACTAGCCCGTCCGGCGTTTGAGGACGAGCTCGGCGCAGCCGGCGATGTGGTGAGGAGACGGAGGGACAGCCCGTCCGGCGTTTGAGGACGAGCTCGGCGCAGCCGGCGATTTCGGGCCGCCACAAGGCCTACGGCCAGCACTGTGCGGCGAGGCTCCCGCGATCAGGGACAATGGGCGCCATGAGCGTTCGTACCCCGTCTTCAGCCGAGCCGTCCGAGGCCGTCCACCGCGCCGGTTTCGCCTGCTTCGTCGGCCGCCCCAACGCGGGCAAGTCCACCCTCACGAACGCTCTGGTCGGCAAGAAGGTGGCGATCACCGCCAACCAGCCGCAGACCACGCGGCACACGGTGCGCGGCATCGTGCACCGCCCCGACGCGCAGATGATCCTGGTGGACACCCCGGGCCTGCACAAGCCGCGCACGCTCCTCGGCGAGCGGCTCAACGACGTCGTGCGCACGACGTGGGCCGAGGTCGACGTGATCGGCTTCTGTCTGCCCGCGAACGAGAAGCTCGGCCCCGGCGACCGGTTCATCGCCAAGGAGCTCGCCTCCATCAAGAAGACGCCGAAGATCGCGATCGTCACCAAGACGGACCTGGTCGACAGCAAGACGCTCGCCGAGCAGCTCATCGCCATCGACCAGCTCGGCGCGGAGCTCGGCTTCCAGTGGGCCGAGATCGTCCCGGTGTCGGCCGTCGGCGACCAGCAGGTCGGGCTCCTCGCCGATCTCATCGTGCCGCTGCTGCCCGAGGGCCCCGCGCTCTACCCCGAGGGCGACCTCACCGACGAGCCCGAGCAGGTCATGGTCGCGGAGCTGATCCGCGAGGCGGCGCTGGAAGGCGTACGGGACGAACTGCCGCACTCCATCGCGGTCGTGGTGGAGGAGATGCTGCCGCGCGAGGACCGGCCCGCGGACAAGCCGCTGCTCGACATCCACGCGTTCGTCTACATCGAGCGGCCCAGCCAGAAGGGCATCATCATCGGCCCCAAGGGCAAGCGGCTCAAGGACGTCGGCATCAAGTCGCGCAAGCAGATCGAGGCGCTGCTCGGTACGCCCGTCTTCCTCGACCTGCACGTCAAGGTGGCCAAGGACTGGCAGCGGGACCCGCGTCAGCTGCGCAAGCTGGGCTTCTGAGACGAACGGGCGGCGCAGCGGTGGACCCCCGTCCCGCCGCTGCGCCGCCGTCGTTCCGGCTCGGGCCGGATGTCTTCGGCAACCGAATCGGGCGTCCCCGCATTCCCGTTCGGGCACTGAAAGTTCTCTTTCGGGCACCGAAAGTTCCCGTTCGGGCACCGCGAGTCCCGGGAACGGCAGCATAACGCTGTTATTTTCATAACGAAGTTATGCTTGACGGCTCACTCCACGCCCCTGATCCGCGTCACGAGCGCCGCGCCCGCAAGTCCGGTCACCGCCGCCGTCAGATAGAGCACGCGGTAGCCGCCGAGGTACGTCACGATCGGCGCGGCGATGGCCGGGGCCGCCACCTGGGGGAGCGAGTTGGCGATGTTGATGACGCCGAGATCCTTGCCCCGGTCCTTGGCCTTCGGCAGCACGTCCGTCATCAGGGCGAAGTCCACCGAGGTGAAGACGCCGAAGCCGATCCCGAGCAGCGCCGCCGCCACGACGGCCCCCGGCCAGGTCTGCCAGAGGGCGAGCAGCCCCGTGGCCACCGCCATCAGCGCCCCGGACCAGATCACGAAGGGCTTGCGCCGCCCCGCCCGGTCCGACCAGGCGCCGCCCACCACGACGGTGGCGAGCATCGTCACGCCGTTCACGGCCGTCAGGATCAGTACCCCGCCCTCCGGGTCCGGGCGGTGCAGCCGGTCGCGCAGGAAGTACAGGAGGTAGAGCAGCACCACGGAGTTGCTGACGTTGATCAGGAAGCGCGTCAGCCAGGCCCAGGCCAGGTCGGGGTGGCGGCGCGGGCTCAGCCAGAAGCCCGCGAGAAAGGCCCGCATCTCCCACGGCGGCCGTTCCCCGGCGGGCAGCCGCAGGTCACGGTGGAGCAGGACGTACGGGAGCACCCCCGCGACGGTGCACACCGCGCACGCCGCGTACCCCGTGACCGTCCCGCCCGCGACCGTCGCGAGCCCCGTCCCGACGACCACGCCGAGGAGCTGCGCCGCCCCGAGCCGGCCGCCGACCGAGCCGCGCTGGAGGCGTGGCACCCGGTCGGGCACGGCGGCGGTGACCGCGGCGAAGGCGGCGTTCAGGGTGAGCTGGACCAGGCACCAGCCCGCCGCCAGCCACCGGACCGAGCCCGCCGCGGAGAGCAGCAGCAGCGCGGCGGCGCCGCCCGCCGTGCCCGCCACGATCCACGGGGTGCGCCGCCCGAGGCGGGAGGTGGTGCGGTCGGAGAGCGCGCCGAAGAGCGGGTTGGCGGCGAGCGAGACGACGGCTCCCGCGCCCGTCACCCAGGCGAGCACCGTCTCCTTGGAGGTGCCCGCCGGGGCGAGCTCCTCCGCCTGCACCGCGAGCAGGATCTGGAGCGGCCCGTACCAGCCCACCCAGATCGCCCCGTTGGCCAGGGCCAGGGCGCTCGTCCAGCTCCGGCCGACCGGCTCGACCGGCTCCCGCAGCGCGCCGGCGGTCATGCCCGCTGCGCCCGCAGCGCCTCGCGAAGCCAGTGGTAGGACGCCTTCGGGGTGCGCCGCTGCGTGGCGTGATCGACGTGGACGAGGCCGAAGCGCCGCGCGAAGCCCTCCGCCCACTCGAAGTTGTCGAGCAGCGACCAGACGAAGTAGCCGCGCACGTCGACGCCCGCTTCGAGCGCCCGGTGCAGGGCCCGCAGATGGCCGTCGAGGTAGGCGATCCGCTCCTGGTCGTCGATGCCCTCGTACGAGCAGCCGTTCTCGGTGACGACCAGGGGCGGGAGCCGGTCGCCGTAGCGGTCGCGGAAGGCGGTGAGCAGTTCGGTGAGGGCCTCGGGGACGACGGGCCAGCCGAAGTCCGTGAGCGGATAGCCCTCGATCGGCCGGGGTGAGAAGGGGAGTCCGGGCGGGAGCGCGACGCCCGCGAACTCGGCGGCCGTGCCCTCGGGGAGCGGGGCGCCGACCTTCGTCGGCTGGTAGAAGTTGATCCCGTAGAAGTCGAGCGGTTCGGCGATGGTCTCCAGGTCGGCGCCGAGGTCGTCCGTCGGCATCAGCTCGCCGAGGCCCTCGGGGTAGCGGCCGAGGAGCAGCGGGTCGGCGAAGAGGCGGTTGAGGAGTACGTCGTAGAAGTCGGCGGCGGCCGTGTCCGGGCCGTCGGCCGACGCGGGCCAGGTCGGGCCGTGCGAGTTGGCGATGCCGATGTCCTGGGCGCCCGCCGCGCGCAGCGCCCGGACGGCGAGGCCGTGGGCGAGGAGCTGGTGGTGGGCGACGGGCAGCGCGTCGAAGAGCAGGGCCTCGCCGGGGGCGTGCCGGCCGAGCGCGTGGCCGAGCAGGGTGTGTTCCGCCGGTTCGTTGAGGGTGATCCACTTCGGGACGCGGTCGCCGATGCGGGCGGCGACCACCGCCGCGTACTCGGCGAAGCGTTCGGCGGTCGCGCGCCGCAGCCAGCCGCCCGCCTCCTGGAGGGCCAGCGGGGTGTCCCAGTGGAAGAGCGTGGGGACGGGGCGCACGCCCTTCGCGCACAGCTCGTCGACGAGCCGGTCGTAGAAGTCGAGGCCCGCCGCGCTGACCGCGCCCGCGCCCTCGGGCAGCACGCGCGGCCAGGAGACGGAGAACCGGTAGGCGTCCACGCCGAGGCCGCCGACGAGCGCCACGTCCTCGCGGTAGCGGTGGCAGTGGTCGCAGGCGACGGCGGCCGTCGTGCCGTCCTTCACGTTGCCCGGCACGGCCGTGAAGGCGTCCCACACCGAGGCGCCGCGCTCGTCGACGGCCCCCTCGATCTGATGGGCCGACGTGGACACGCCCCACAGGAAGTCGCGGGGGAACGCGGGTATCGCCGCAGTCGCTGCCATGGGCGGGATCTTCCGCACCCACGCGTGCGGGCGTCAATGGCCGTGCGCGAAAAAGATGAACATCCCTCAGCTTCTGTGACCCCGGCCCGGTGCCCTCGCTACGCCCCTTCCTTCAGCACCCGCGAGATCAGCTTGCGCTGCGGCTCCGTGAGCCGGGGATCCGAGCAGTACACGGTCCGCCCGTCCACCGTCAGGGTGTAGCTGAAGCCGTCCGGCACCCCTATCGGCGGCGTGCTCCTGCCCTCGGCCACGGCCTGCTCGGCCAGGGCGTGCCACTGCGGGGCATCGGCCAGCTCCGAGGTGTCCACCTCGGCGTGCCGGTCGATGCCCGCGAATCCTCCGGTCCGCTTCACCTGGATACGCATGGGTCCTGTCTACTCCTCCGGGCGGGCGGCCGAACAGCGCGCCGTCAGCCGTTGGTCGGCACCTTCACGGTGGACCACGCGTCGATGACGGCCTTGTGCTCGTCGCCGTCGCCGTACTTCTGGCGCGCGGCGGCCACCGTCAGCTTCGCGAAGTCCGCGAAGGAGGCGTCCTGGGCCAGCTCGCCGCCGGTCAGGACCGCGTACCAGATCTGGCCCGCCCGCTCCCAGGAGTGACCGCCGAGCGCCTCGGCGACCAGGTAGAAGGCGCGGTTGGGGATGCCGGAGTTGATGTGGACGCCGCCGTTGTCGCGGCCCGTGCGCACGAAGTGGTCCATGTCGGCGGGCTGCGGGTCCTTGCCGAGCACGTCGTCGTCGTACGCCGTGCCGGGCTCCTTCATCGAGCGCAGCGCCTTGCCGGTGACGCGCGGGGCGAGCAGGCCCGCGCCGATCAGCCAGTCGGCCTCCGCGGAGGTCTGGCCGAGGGTGTACTGCTTGATCATCGAGCCGAACACGTCCGACATCGATTCGTTCAGGGCGCCCGGCTGGCCGAAGTAGGTGAGGTTCGCCGTGTACTGCGTGACGCCGTGGGTGAGCTCGTGGCCGATGACGTCCACGGGGATGGTGAAGTCGAGGAAGATCTCGCCGTCACCGTCGCCGAACACCATCTGCTCGCCGTTCCAGAAGGCGTTGTTGTAGTCCTCGGAGTAGTGCACCGTCGCGTTGAGCGGCAGTCCGCTCCCGTCGATGGAGTTGCGTTCGTAGGACTTCATGTACAGCTCGAAGGTGGCCCCGAGCCCCGCGTAGGCGCGGTTGACCGTGGCGTCCTTGCCGGGCTTCTCGCCCTCGGCGCGGACCTTGCGGCCGGGCAGCTCGGTGCGGTGCCTGGCGTCGTAGAGCGTGCGGTGGGGCTTGCCCTCGGCGGCTTCCTTGGGCGGGGCGACGGAGGGGGCGCCGATGACGGTCGTCAGGCGG
>NZ_JASKYR010000447.1:0-7138 GCF_041028215.1 Streptomyces flavofungini | reverse complement strand
GCTTCGACTACGTGCGTCTCCCCGGTGCGGGCGGTGTGGAACTGTCCGCCGCGACCGGCGGCAGCGGCACCCCCGTCGTGCTCCTGCACGGCTTCCCGCAGACCCACCTCATGTGGCGCCATGTGGCGCCCCGGCTTGCCGGTGACCACCTGGTCGTCTGCCCCGACCTGCGCGGCTACGGGGCGAGCGGCAAGCCCGCGGCCACCGACGACGACGTCTACTCGAAGCGGACGATGGCCGCCGACATCGTGACCCTGATGGCGGGACTCGGCCACGACCACTTCGCCCTGGTCGGCCATGACCGAGGGGCGCTCGTCGCCTTCCGGGCGGGCCTCGACCACCCGGAGACCATCACCCACCTGGGCATCCTGGACGTCGTACCGACCCTGGACATGTGGGACGTCCTGCGCGGGGTGTCCGCGGCGGTCGGCTTCCACCTGTTCCTGATGGCGCAGCCGCCCGGCCTGCCGGAGACGATGATCGCCAACAGCGCCGACGCGTTCTTCGGCTCGTTCCTCGACACCTGGGCCAAGGACCCCGGTGCGATCCCGGAGCCGGTGCGCGCCGAGTACCTGCGGGCGAGCGCGGCGGCGGTCGACTCGATCGTCGCCGACTACCGTGCCTCCGCGGGTGTCGACGTCGCCCACGACCAGGCCGACCTCGACGCGGGTTCGCGGTTCGCCATGCCCGTCGCGGTCGTCCAGCAGAACTGGGGTGCGCGGCTCGGCTACGACGCCGCCGAGGTGTGGCGGGCCTGGGCGCCGCATCTCGACCACCGGGTGACCGAAGCGGGCCACTTCATGGCCGAGGAGGCACCCGACGAGATCACGACGGTGCTACGCCGCCTGCTGGGTTCCTGACGTCCCACCGCCCCGGCCCCGGTACCTTTCGACACAGTCACCACCACAACCGACCACCCCGCACTTCAGGAGCGACAGGCATGAGCACTACAGCCCAGATCGGTGTCACGGGGCTCGCTGTCATGGGGCGCAACCTCGCCCGCAATTTCGCCCGCAACGGATACGCGGTCGCCCTCCACAACCGCACCGCGTCCCGGACGCACGACCTGGTGAACGAGTTCGGTGAAGAGGGCATCTTCGTCCCCACCGAGACCGCCGAGGAGTTCGTGGCCGCCCTCGAACGGCCGCGACGCCTGGTCGTCATGGTGAAGGCGGGCGAGGCGACGGACGCCGTCATCAAGGAGTTCGCACCCCTCCTCGAACCCGGCGACATGATCGTCGACGGCGGCAACGCGCACTTCGCCGACACCCGCCGCCGCGAGAGGGAACTGCGCGAGCAGGGCATCCACTTCGTCGGCACCGGTGTCTCCGGCGGCGAGGAGGGCGCGCTGCACGGGCCGAGCATCATGCCGGGCGGCAGCGTCGAGTCGTACGCCTCGCTCGGCCCGATGCTGGAGAAGATCTCCGCGAAGGCGAAGGACGGGGCGCCGTGCGTGACGCACGTCGGCCCCGACGGCGCCGGTCACTTCGTGAAGATGGTGCACAACGGCATCGAGTACGCCGACATGCAGCTCATCGGCGAGGCCTACCAACTCCTCAGGGACGTCGCCGGATACGAGCCCGCGCAGATCGCGGACATCTTCCGCACCTGGAACACCGGGCGCCTGGACTCCTACCTGATCGAGATCACGGCGGAGGTCCTCTCCCACGTGGACGCCGCCACCGGCAAGCCCTTCGTGGACGTGGTGCAGGACCAGGCCGAGCAGAAGGGCACCGGCCGCTGGACGGTGCAGATCGCGCTCGACCTGGGCGTCCCGGTCTCCGGCATCGCCGAGGCGGTGTTCGCGCGCTCGCTGTCGGGCCACGCGGACCTGCGCGCCGCGTCCAAGGGCCTCGCGGGTCCCTCGGCGAAGCCGCTCGGCGAGTCCGAGGCGGCGGCCTTCGCCGACCGGGTCGAGCAGGCGCTGTACGCCTCGAAGATCGTGTCGTACACGCAGGGCTTCCACGAGATCGCGGCGGGCAGCGAGACGTACGACTGGAACATCGACCTCGGCGCCGTGGCCGGGATCTGGCGCGGCGGCTGCATCATCCGGGCCGCGTTCCTGGACCGGATCACCGCCGCGTACGAGGCGGAGCCCGGCCTGGTGTCGCTCCTCTCGGACAAGAGCTTCGCGGACGAGATCGCCGGGGCCCAGGACGACTGGCGTGCCGTCCTCGTCGCGGCCACCACCCAGGGCGTACCGACCCCGGGCTTCGCGGCGGCGCTCGCGTACTACGACGCCCTGCGTGCCGAACGCCTCCCGGCCGCCCTCACCCAGGGCCAGCGCGACTACTTCGGCGCGCACACCTACCGCAGGTCCGACAAGGAGGGCACGTTCCACACCCTCTGGGGCGGCGACCGCTCGGAGACCGAGGCATAGGGCTATTCGTTCGGACCGGTCATGGCTCCGGTCGCTCCCGCACCACCTCCCGCGGGTCCTTGTCGTCGCGCAGCCCCTGGTAGCGGGGGTGGCGCAGGAGGCCGTCGCGGGTCCATTCGGTGAAGGCGATCTCGGCGACGAGTTCGGGGCGGACCCAGTGCGCGGTCCGCTCCGGCCTCCGGCCCTCGAAGGGCGACGTCCTCACCTCGCGCGCGTCGAGTTCCTGCCGCAGCGCCCGCAGGGTGCGGTGGTCGAACCCGGTGCCCACCTTGCCCGCGTAGCGCAGCTTCCCGTCCTCGTAGTGGCCGATGAGCAGGGCACCGAGGCCGGTCCTGCTGCCCGCGGGCTCGGTGAAGCCGCCGACCACGAACTCCTGGGCACGCGAGCACTTCAGCTTCAGCCAGTCGTCCGAGCGGCGTCTTTGGTACGTGCTCCCGGCCCGCTTGGCGATCAGCCCCTCCCAGCCGCGCCGGCACGCGTCCGCGAGCAGTTCCGGGCCGCCCTCGTTGCGATGCGCGCAGAACCGCAGCGGCGCCGCGAACGTCAGCGCGCGCCGCAGCAGCGACTTGCGGACCCGCAGCGCCAGCCGCCGCACGTCCGCACCGTCCAGGCGCAGCAGATCGAATACGTAGTAGGTCACCGCGACCTTGCTCGCCGCGACGTCGGCGGCCCGGGTGAGCCCCATCCGCTGCTGGAGCAGCGCGAAGTCCGTGCGGCCCTTGAAGTAGGCGACGATCTCGCCGTCGACGGTGAAGTCCGCGCAGTCCTGTGCGGCGAGGGCGTCGACGATCTCGGGATAGGTGGCGTTGAGCCGCCGCCCGGAGCGGGACAGGAGCGTCACCTCACCCCGCTCGCGCACCGCGAGCACCCGGATGCCGTCCAGCTTCCGCTCGAAGAGCCAGCCGTCCGGGAAGTCACGCCGGTCGCTGAGCGTCGCGAGCATGGGCGTGGCCGCGAGTTCGGCCCCCGGTGGTGCCGCGCGGACGCGCTCGTGCAGTTCGGGCGGGAGCGTGTCGAGCAGGCCGGTCACTTCCGCTCACCGTCATCCGTGTCCCAGGTCGCCGCGTCCGGGGCCTCGGCCATCTGCCGCAGCGTACGGCCGCTGCGCGCGGAGCGGGCACGCCGCGGATCGGGCGTGCCGCTGCCCGCGCTTCCGTGCCCGGACCCCTTGCGTACGAGCAGCCAGGTCGGCTTCTTCTCCTCGTGGCCGTGGAACCGGGTCAGCGCGTACGGCCCGCGCAGCTTCGCGCCGTGCAGCTCGAACGTGGCGTGCCCGTTCTCCAGGGCCTTCGCGAACGGCACCGGACGGTCCCGCTTGTCGTGGGTGGTCGGCCGGTACGTTCCCCGGTCCCAGACGATGACGGTCCCGCCGCCGTACTCGCCCCGCGGGATCACCCCCTCGAAGTCCCGGTACTCCATGGGGTGGTCCTCGGTCGGCAGGGCGAGCCGCTTGTCCTGGGGGTCGGTGGAGGGCCCCTTCGGGACCGACCAGGACTTCAGGACACCGTCGACCTCCAGGCGGAAGTCGAAGTGCAGGGAGGTTGCGTCGTGGATCTGTACGACGAAGACCGGGTCGCCCCGGCCTTCGCGGCCGCCCTCCGTGCCCGGCGCGTCCTGGTCGGCCGCACGCTCACCGCTCGGTTCGCGGGTCCTGCCGAAGTCCCGCTTCCCGCGATAGGTCCCCAGACCGTCCGCCCGCTCTCCGTCGGTCCGCTGTCCGTGCCTCCCCTGTCCGTCCTTCTCGCTCACGGCGGCGCTCTCCTTCGTCGGGGTCGCTGGGTCGTCCCGGCCGGTACCCGTGATTGTCACCGGCACGCACCGGGCGGGCCACCGCAAGGCGGGGCCAGTCGGCGAGGTCGCGCAGGAGCTGCCGGTCGTGCGTGGCCACGACGACGGCGGCGCCGGTGCCGCGCAGGGCGGCCGTCACCTCGTCGACGAGCGTCGCCGACAGATGGTTGGTCGGTTCGTCGAGCAGGATCAGGCCGGGCCGCCCGGCCAGGGCGAGCGCCAGGTCCAGGCGCCGCTGCTGGCCCAGTGACAGCCGCCCGACCGGCGTACGCGCGGCCTCCGGGTCGAGCAGTCCCAGCGCCGCCGCCGGAACGGCCTCGGCCGCGCCGAGCACTCCCCGGGAGACCAGCCGCCCCACGTGCCGGTCGTACGCCTCGTGGGCGGTGAGCCGGGTGTCCCACGCGGCCGTCTCCTGGGCGATTCGGGCGACGCGGGCCCCCGGCACCGCCCGGACCACTCCGCACGAGGGGGCGAGCGCACCGGCGAGGACCGCGAGCAGCGTCGACTTGCCCGCGCCGTTGGGCCCGGTGACGAGCAGCCGGTCACCCGCGTCGAGGGTGAGGTCGACCGGCCCGTCGAGCCTTCCCGCCACGCGGACCCCGTGCGCCCGCAGTTGCGGCGCGCCCGCCCGGACGTACGGCTCCGGCCAGCGCAGCTCCGGCGGCGGCGCGGGCACCTCGACGCGGTGGGCGTCGAGCGCCTCCCGCTGCCGGTGCAGGGCCTGGACGGTGCCGGGGGCGCGGGACTGGCGCTGATGCCTGCCGGTGCCCTTCGCCGGACGCCAGCCGGTGGAGAGGCGGTCCCGCGCCCGCGCCACCGCGTCCTGGAGCCGCCGGTACTCCTCCCGCTGCTCCGCGTAATCCTGCTCCCAGCTCAGGCGCTCGCGGCGCCGGGCGTCCCGCCAGGCGTCGTAGCCGCCCGCGTACAGGCGTGGCCGGCCCTCGCGGCTCGGGTCGAGGTCGAGGAACCGGTCCGCCACGTCGCGCAGCAGCGCCCGGTCGTGGCTGACGACGGCCAGGCCGCCCGGGTGTGCGCGCAGCCTGCGGGTCAGAAAGGCCAGACCGTCGGCGTCGAGGTGGTTGGTCGGTTCGTCCAGCAGGAGTACGTCGTGCCGGGCGCCGAGGAGGCAGGCGAGCCGGACCCGGTAGCGCTGCCCGACGGACAGGGCCGCCAGCGGGCGCCCCCGGTCGGTGCAGGCACCCAGCGCTTCGAGGGCGACGTCGACACGGCGACCGGCGTCCCAGGCGTCGAGCCGGGTGGCGGCGTCGAGTGCGGCGGCGTAGCGGTCGTCGGCGCCGGGGCCGTCGCCGCTCAGGGCGGCAGCGGCGGTGTCGAGCGCGTCGAGTGCGGCGAGCGGGGCGGCCAGCGCCTGTGCGGTCAGGTCGCCGACGGTCTCACCGTGCCGCACGGACAGTTCCTGGCGGGCCAGGCCGACCGTCCCCGCCCGGTGCAGGGTGCCCGCGTCGGGCGTGATCAGCCCGGCGAGCACATGGAGGAGTGTCGTCTTGCCCCGTCCGTTCTCGCCGACGACGGCGATCCGCGAGCGTGCGGACACGGTGACGGTGAGGCCGTCGAGCACACGCCGGGTTCCCCGGGTGACGCTGACACCCACCGCCCGCAGGTGCGCACGGCCGCCCGCGTCGACGGGCAGGGACAGCGATTCGGGGCCGGAAAGGTGCCGCTCGGACGGGTGCTGCTCGGAATCGTGGTGCTCGGGAAGGTGTGGCAAGGGAGGTCGCTCCGCAGCTCGCAGGGGAGCCGGGCAGCATGAGGAGCCGCCCGGCGGGAACCGGGACGGCGCGCGCTTGACGCTGTTTCAGCAGGGAGAAGGCGCCGCCGTCAGCGGGCGGTGCGGACCTTCTGCGACCAGATACCTCTTGCCATGGGACGAGCGTAGCAAGGGGCCACTCCCGCCCGCGATTAACGGCCGCCCGAGCTGTCGGTGATCCGTAGGAGACATGTCGGTGGCCGCTGGAACCGTGGGCACCGAGTTGCCCGGCACGGCGGCTGTGCCGCCCGGCGCAGCGGCAGCGGCAGCGTCGGCCATTACGCGAGGAGCCCCGAACCATGTCGTCCATGACCTCCACCGCACCCTGGGACGTCCACCGGCTCCCCCGTGCCGACGGCAGCGTCTTCCTGGTCACCGGCGGCAACGCGGGCATCGGCTACTTCGTCGCGGAGCAGTTGTCGGCGACCGGGGCCACCGTCGTCCTGGGCAGCCGGGACCCGGTGAAGGCCGGGGCCGCCGTGGCGGCGATCCGCGAGCGCGTCCCCGGCGCCCGGCTGCGGGCCGTACGGCTGGACCTCGCCGACCTCGGGTCCCTCGCGGGGACAGTGGAGCAACTGGCGGTGGAACGGCTCGACGCGGTCGTCCTCAACGCCGGAGTCGCCCTCGACGACCCGCCGCGCGAGGAGACCGGGGACGGCCACGAGCTGATGTTCGGCACCAACCACCTCGGACACTTCGCGCTGACCCAGCGGCTGATGCCGCTCCTGTCGGCGGCGCCCGCGGCCCGCGTCGTCACCATGGGCAGCTTCGCGGCGAAGACCGAGCGGCTCGACCTCGACGACCTCCAGTCCCGTACGGACTACCGGCCCAAGCGCACCTACGGCCGCAGCAAGCTGGCCCAGATGCACTTCGGCCTCGAACTCGACCGCCGCCTGCGTGCCGTCGGCAGCACGGTCGGCGGCGTGGTGGCCCACCCCGGCGGTGCCCTGGACTCCCTCACCCCGTCCCGGCCGCCGCTCCATGTGCGGACCACCGGCGCACGGCTGGGCGCGGCCCCCGCGGCTCTGCTCGTCCAGGGCAAGGACGCGGGGGCCTGGCCCGCGGTRYCGGGGAGCGGGGAGACATCCGGCAGCGAAGCCACTATCTCGCTCTCGCGCGGCCTGTCGGACGGCGGAGTTGTCGGTCGAGAGACGCGACCAGGTCACGGTGGTGTCCGTGACGGGGTCTCTGGACGCCGACAA
>NZ_JASKYR010000446.1:0-7612 GCF_041028215.1 Streptomyces flavofungini | reverse complement strand
AGGTCCACTCCGCGTGGCCCCGGGTGGCGAGCCGCCACCGCTCCCTGTCCAGCGTCGTGTCGGTCACGACCCGGTACGTGCGCTCCCCGGGCTCCGCGTCCCACACGTACACCCCCGAACCCTGCCGCCGGTCGACGCTGACCCCGTCCACGAAGACCTCGCTGGTCTGCGTCATGGAGTCCTCGTTCCAGATGTCGCCGAAGCCGGTGTGGTCGGGCCCGGAGTCGCCCCAGCCGGGCACGTTGAACTCCAGGTCGTTGCCCCGGCGGGTCTGCCCCCAGCCGAGCCCGGTCCCGAGCCAGGGGTGCAGCACCGGCTTGAACCAGTCGAGCCCGGTCCGCTCGCCGCCCCGGTAGGCGACCAGCCCGCCGCGCTCCTCCAGCGCCCCGGGCCCGGTCGACACGGACTCGTGCCAGAGCTGGCCCGCCCCCGTGGAGACGTACTCGGTGCGCTCGGCCGGGTAGGCGATCCGCTCCTGGAAGCCGATGCCGACGGGGAAGGCGCCGGTGACGGAGTAGCGGAACTCGCCGCCCTCGGCGGGCTTCACCGCGTAGTACGTGGTGTCGAGCACGGCGAGGTCGCGCTTGCCCGGCGCGTGGACGAGGTCCTCCGGGACGGATCCCTCGTGCCCCTCGGAGAGGTCGTAGACGAAAGGGGTGTGCACGGTGCCCGTGTTCGTGACGCTCCGGCCCGCCTTCGCCGCCGCGACGAGCCGCGCCCCGTCGGCCGCGTCGACCGTGGCGATCTGGAGCGGCCGGTCGGCGTTGCCGTCGGTGCCGAACCAGGCGTTGAGCCGCCCCGGCCGGTCGTCCGTCACGAACAGCGCGGCGGCCCCCGCGTCCTGCGCGGCCTGCCCGAGCCGCTCGGGGGTCACGGCGTCCGTGCGGCGCACGACGACGGCCCTGCCCCGCACGTCCTTGCCCTCGTAGGCGGCCGGGGTCCCGTCGCCCGCGTCCACGACACGCCACCTCGCGCGCCCCTCGGCGACTCTCCCGCCGGGCTGCGCGACGGCCTCGCGCAGGCCCCGCACGTCCACGACGGGCTTGCCGAGCCGCCAGACGGTGCGGTACTCGAAGCTGCCCTCGGTGACCTTCGCGGTCGGCGCGGCGAACACGCTGTCGTACGTCACGGGCACCTGGACCGCGCCCATCAGGTCGGCGCCGCCCGCCTTCCTGTCGTACTCCATGAGCAGCTGCCGGGTCTCGGTGCGCCGCCCGACGTCGGCCCTGATCTCGCGCAGCCGACGCCCGTCCAGGGTGATCTCGCGGTCCCGGTCGAGGCTGACCTGCGGATCGGCGAGGAAGCCGAGGCCGAGGGAGTCCTTCCCCCGGGCGCCGCGCACGTCGAGGAAGGACGTGAGGGCGTACGTGCCCGGCTCCAGGCGCAGCTTCAGGGTGCCGGAGCCGCCGACGGCGGCCGGGAAGGGCTCCGTTCCCCCGGCGAGCCGCTGCACCACCAGGTCGGCGGCGCTCGCCGCTCCGTCGCGGTCCTTCACATGGACGGTGAGCGTGTACCGCTCCTCCTCCTTGACCAGGCCGAACGCGGTGCGCGCGACCTGTTTGCCGCCCACGCTCGCGACGACCGCGCCGCTGACGGTCCCGACCGGCGCCTTCGCCCCGTCACCGGTGACGGTGGTCGACGCGGTGCCGTGCGCGGGGACGGTGAGGGTGGGGTCGGCGAGCGTGACGACACCGTCGGCGGCCCCGTGCGCGGCGAGCTTCAGCTCGACGTCCTCGCCGGTGGAGTTGGCGTAGGTGAGGGTCCGCCCGACCGGCTCGTCGTCCTCGTACGGCCACCCGTGGAAGCCGAAGTCCACGCTGCCGCTCGCGGTGACCGGCGCGTCGAGGGCGCCGGGCACGCTCAGCCGCCCGGCGCCGAGGGCGTAGGCGGAGGCGTCGAGCTCCTCGGAGCCCGACATCAGGGCGTCCTTGATGCGGGCCCCCGTCCAGTCGGGGTGCCGCTCGGCCAGCAGGGCGGCGGCGCCCGCGACGTGCGGGGTCGCCATCGACGTGCCGCTCATCTCGGTGTAGGGGCCCTCGCCGTCGCTGAGGTGGGAGCGGGCGGCGAGGATGCCGACGCCGGGCGCGGACAGGTCGGGCTTGAGGGCGTGGTCGCCCGCGCGCGGGCCCTGGCTGGTGAAGTACGCCGCCTCGTCGGCGGAGTCGACGGCGCCGACGGTCAGCGCGGAGTCGGCGGCGCCGGGTGAGCCGATGGAGGAGGGGGCGCCGGTGTTGCCCGCGGCGATGACGAAGAGGGCGCCGGTCTCCTTGGAGAGGGTGTTCACGGCGGCGGCCATCGGGTCGGTGCCGTCACTGGCCTCGTCCGAGCCGAGACTCATGGACACGATCTTCGCGCCGACGTCCCCGGCGGCCCACTCCATCCCGGCGATGATCTCCGACTCGCTGCCGAAGCCCTCGTCGCTCAGCACCTTGCCGACGGCGAGATCGGCGCCCGGTGCGACGCCCTTCTCCCTGCCGCCCTCGGACGCCGCGCCGCTGCCGCCGACGGTGGAGGCCACGTGGGTGCCGTGCCCGTTGCGGTCGGCGACGCCCTCGCCCGCGATGAAGCTTTTGCTCTCGCCGACCCGCCCGGTGAGGTCGGGGTGCCCGTCGTCGTACCCGGTGTCGAGGACGGCGACCTTCACGCCCTTGCCGGTGAGCCCCGCCTCCCACGCCTCGGGGGTGCCGATCTGCTCGTTGCTCCGCGCCATGTCGGCCTCGACACGGCCGTCGAGCCAGACCTTGCCGATGCCGGAGGCCTTGCCGAAGCCGGACGCCCTGCCGGTGCCGGACGTCTCGTCGGTGCCGGACGTCTCGTCGGTGCCGGACGTCTCGTCGGTGAGGGACCGCCAGAGGGCGGCGGGGCGCTCGGCCGTGACGGCGACCCCGGAGACGCTGGGCAGGGCCCGTACCTTCCTGGTGCCCCGGGGCGGCTCGTGGGCGCCCCGCGCCCGCTTCCCGTAGGTCACGATGAGCGGCAGCGGCCGGCCCGCGGCCCCGGCCCTCGCGGCGTACCCCTGCCGGATGAGCCCGGTGACGTCGAAGAGCCGCTCGTCCAGCGCCCCGGAGCGCAGATACGGCCGCGCCTCGTCCGGTACGACGGTGACGCGCCCGCCCGATATCTCGCTCCGCACCGCCCCGCTCGCCCCGGCGGGGCGTTCGACGGTGACGGTCTGCCTGCCGTCCGGGAGGGGGGTGAGGGTGACCCGGTCGCCGGTGATGAGGGTGACGGTGTGGGCGGCGCGGGCCGCGCGCTCGCGAGGGGCCTCGGCCGTGCCGGTCCGGGCGGCGCTCTGCCCGGCGGGAAGCAGGGCGAACGCGAGACCGAGGACGGCCAGGCGTCCGGCTCTTCGCCGTACGGGGGCTCTGGTCATTGGCTGCCTCTCTTCGTCTGCCCCGGGCCGGGGTGGTGCCCGAGTGCTGCGAAGAGTGTCAGGGAGCCTGTGGTGCACGGGAGTTGGCGGTGCGTGGCGGAAAGCCGCCAGGGCACCTACCCGCCAGCGGCGCGGGGACGGCGGTCCCGATCCGGTCCCGGACGCGGCCGGTGGCGCACTTCACCCGTACGGCGGCACCCCGCCCGGCTCAGCTTGACGCGCGCCCCGCCCGCGCGCGCCGCACCATGCGAGAGAGGACCGCCGTTCGGCGGCCCCCACGGTCTGCGCTCTCGGGAGGATCTGCCATGACCGTCAGTCTGGAGCAGTTGCGCCGCTGCCACGTCGCCGTCGACATGGGTGCCGCGAGGACCCGGGTGTTCGTGAAGGGCGCCGGTCTCGTCGTCGACGAGCCCAGCGCCGCCGCGGTCAACACACGGACGGGCGCGCTCATCGCGGTCGGCCGGTTCGCCGAGGAGATGACGGGCCGCACGCCCGGCTACATCCGGGTGGTCCGCCCGGTGTCCGGCGGCACCGTCGTGGACATCGACATGGCCCAGCGGATGCTGCGGCACCTGATCGGCGAGAAGCTCCGCCGCACCCTGCGCCGCAAGCCCCGGCTGCGCGCCGCCGTCTGCACCCCGCACGACGCTGACCCGCTGGCCCGCCGCGCGGCGGTCGAGACGATGGTCGGGCTCGGCGCCCGCAGGGTCGAACTGGTGGACACGCTCATCGCCGCCGCGGTCGGCTGCGGACTGCCCGTGGAGCAGCCGGAGGCGACGATGATCCTGGTCTGCGGCGCCGCGAGCACGCAGGTCGCGGTCCTCTCCCTCGGCGCGATCGTGACGGCCGAGCGCATCCCGGTCGGCGGCGAGGCCATCGACAACGCGATCGTGCAGCACCTGCGCCAGCGGCACGAGCTGCTGCTGCCGCTCCAGTCCGTGCGCCCCCTGCACATCGCGCTGCGCGGCAACGGCATCACCCAGGACGGACCGGAGTCCACCGAGATCCACGGCAGGGACGTCGCGACCGGCCGGGCCCGCTCGGTCCAGGTCGACACCGCCGCCGTCCGCGAGGCCCTGCACACCCCGCTGACCACCGTGCTCGACGGCATCGGCAAGGTGCTCAGGGACTGCCCGCCCGAGCTGGTCGCCGACCTGGTGGACCGCGGGATCATGATGGTCGGCGGCAGCGCGCTCCTGCCCGGCCTCGACACGATGCTGCGGGAGGCGACGGGCATGCCCGTACAGATCGCCGAGCGGCCCGACACCTGCGCGGTGTTCGGCCTCGGTGCGATGCTGGAGGGCAGGATCCAGCCGCTGGTCCTCGACCCGCTGTCCGGCTGACCGGCGCGGACACGGGGCGGACCCCTCGACGGAGCACATGACACGGATGCCCGAAGGAGCCGACACCCCGCTGGCCTCGACGCCGCTGCTCGAAGCGGTCCTCAGCGTCGGCACGGACCTCGAACTGCACGCCACCCTCCAGCACATCGTGGACGGCGCGGCCCGGCTGACCGGCGCCGGGTACGGCACGCTCGGCGCCACCGGCACGGGCGGCGGCACCCCGGCCGAGCTGTTCGTCGCGGGCGGCGCCGCCCGGGCGCGTCCGGCGGGCGACGCGCCCGGGGGCGACGTCATCCGCGTGCCCGTCCATGTGCACGGCGAGCCCTTCGGCGATCTGCTCCTCGCCGACAAGGCGGGCGGCCCCTTCACCGAGGAGGACCGCCAGCTCCTGAAGATCCTGGCGAGCCAGGCCGGTATCGCGATCGGCAACGCCCGCCTGTTCGAGGCGGCCCGCAGGCGCGAGCGCTGGATCGAGGGCGCGGCGGCGGTCACCACGGCCCTGCTCACCGGCTCGGAGGCGGCCGACGCGCTGATGACCGTCGCGGACCGGGCGCGGATTCTCGCCGACGCGGCGGCGGGTGTGATCCTCCAGCCCACGGAGGCGGGCGGCATGCGGATCGTCGCGGCCTCCACCGACGGCGCGCCGCACGGCTGGGGCGCCTCCGCCCGCGAACGCCCGGAAGCCCAGGCCGCCCCCGGCCCGAGCCGCTCCCCGCACCACGACGACGGCCACAACGACCTCATCGGCACCACCATCGAACCCGGCAGCGCGGTCCTGACCCAACTGCTCGGCGGCGAACCGGTGTTCATCGACGACTCCGCGACCGACCCCCGGATGACGACCCACGTACGCGTCCGGTTCGGCCCCAGCATGATGCTGCCGCTCCAGGCGGGCGGGCGGCTCATCGGCACCCTGGCTCTTCCCCGCAGACGTGGGGCGCCCGCCTACACCGCCGCCGAGCGGCTGCTCGCCACCCAGTTCGCCTCGCAGGCGGCCCTCGCCCTCGTCCTCGCCGACGCCCAGCAGAGCCGGCAGCGCCTCGCCGTCTTCGAGGACCGCGACCGCATCGCGCGCGACCTGCACGACCTCGTCGTCCAGCGGCTCTTCGCCACGGGCATGATGCTGGAGTCGACCCGTCACCGGGCCAGGTCGACGCCGGTGGAGTCCACCCTCGACCACGCCGTCGACGAGCTGGAGTCCACCATCCAGGAGGTCCGCACGGCCATCTTCGCCCTCCAGCAGCCGCCCGCCGACGCGCCCACCACCTTCCGCGGCAAGGTCCTGCGCGAGACGGCGGGCGCCGCCGCGGTCCTCGGCCTCCAGCCGTCGGTGCGCTTCGACGGCGCCGTCGACGTGGGCGGGCTGCGCGGCGTGCAGACCGCCGACAAGCTGCGCCTCTCCGTGGTCTCCGGGTTCGAGGTCGCCTGCCTGGACGCGCTCGGCAAGACGCTCGGACTGCCCGTGCACGCGCTGCTCGGCGGCAAGGTGCGGGACGCCGTGGAGTACAGCGCCTATCTGTTCTACAAGCACGCCCAGCACCCGGCGGGCGTCCCCCACGAGCCGGACGACGGATGGGGCGCCGCCCTCGACCCGGCCGGGATCGTCGCCCAGGCCAGGCTCTTCACCGAGCGGTACGGGTTCACCTCCTTCAAGCTCAAGGGCGGCGTCTTCCCGCCGGAGGAGGAGATCGCCGCCGTACGGGCCCTCGCGGAGGCGTTCCCCGGGGCGCCGCTGAGGCTCGACCCCAACGGAGCCTGGTCGGTGGAGACCTCGCTCAAGGTCGCGGCGGAACTGGAAGACGTACTGGAGTACCTGGAGGACCCCGCCCTCGGCACGCCCGCCATGGCCGAGGTCGCCGCCCGCACCCCGGTCCCCCTCGCCACGAACATGTGCGTGACGACCTTCGAGGAGATCCCCGAGGCCTTCGGCAAGGAGAACGGCGGCAGGAGCGCCGTGCGGGTCGTGCTCTCCGATCACCACTACTGGGGCGGGCTGCGGCGTACGCGCGAACTGGCCGCCGTATGCCGCACCTTCGGCGTCGACGTGTCCATGCACTCCAACACCCACCTGGGCATCAGCCTCGCCGCGATGACCCACGTGGCGGCGACCGTGCCCGGCCTCCGGCACGCCTGCGACTCGCACTACCCCTGGCAGTCCGAGGACGTGCTGAGCGAGCGCCCGCGGTTCGTGGACGGCGCGATCGCCGTCACCGACACCCCCGGCCTCGGCGTCGAACTCGACCGGGAGAAGCTCGCGGCGCTGCACGCGCGCTGGCTCGACGACGGCTTCCGTGCGATGCGGGAGCGGGACGACGCGGCGGCGATGCGGGTGACCGACCCGGGGTGGCGGACCCCGGCCGTGCCGCGCTGGTAGCGCACCTGAGCCAGGGCACCGTCCGGACCGCCGTTCCGGGCTTCCGTCCACGCCGGAGGGGCCGTAACCCCGGACCTCCCGGGGGATCGTCGGTTACGTTTCCTGCATGGTCGTACCAGCCCAGCCCACCGTCGACCCGCTGAAGTCGGCCCGCAGAGCCGGTGATCCGGCCTGCGACGTCTACCTCACGGGCACCGTCTTCCTCGACATCATCTTCACCGGCCTCGACTCCGCGCCCGTGCGCGGCACGGAGTCCTGGGCCCGCGGCATGGGGTCGAGCCCCGGCGGCGTCGCCAACATGGCGACCGCGCTCGCCCGGCTCGGCCTGCACACGTCGCTGGCCGCCGCCTTCGGGGACGATCACTACGGGGAGTACTGCTGGGACGCCCTCGAAGGGGGCGAGGGCATCGACCTCGCCTCGTCGAGGACCGTCCCCGGCTGGCACACCCCGGTGACCGTCTCCATGGCGTACGAGGGCGAGCGGACCATGGTCAGCCACGGCCACGAGCCGCCCCCGGACGC
>NZ_JASKYR010000445.1:0-7155 GCF_041028215.1 Streptomyces flavofungini | reverse complement strand
GGCCCCGAGACAGAGCAGCAGCGCCCCGAACCAGCGGGGGACGAACCGGGTCAGCATGGGACAGATGCTGCCACAGCAGCTCAGACTCCGTCGGGGTCCGCACGGTTCAGGGCGGGGCGGGGCGCGGGCCCCGCGACGAGCAGCTGATCGGCGGCGGCGGTGTCCGTGACCAGGCTGGTCACGAGCCCCGAGCGCAGCACCGCGTCGATGGCGGCGGCCTTGCGCCGTCCTCCCGCGATGGCCACGACCTCGGGAATCCGCCGGAGCCGGTCCGCCTCGACGGTGATGCACCGCTCTCCGAGGTCCCGCCCGACCCGGCGCCCCTCGGCGTCGAAGAGGTGCGCGGACATCTCGGCGGCCACGCCGAGGGAGGCGTAGTGTGCGCGCTCCTCGTCGCTGAGCATGTCGTGGACGGTGGAGATCCCCGGCTCCCAGGAGCCGATGGAGACCGCGGCGACCGTGACCTTGTCGAAGTACTCGAAGGCGCGGGCGATGCCGGTCTGGTTGCGCAGCGCGGCGGCCGTGGCCGGGTCCGGCAGCAGCATCGGCGCGTAGATGGGGTGGGCCTCGCCGCCGGAGACCTGGGCCGCGCGGCGGACCGCCTCGACGGAGCCGCGCTCGGCGGTGCCCGCGTCGTAGACACCGGTGAGTTGCACGACCGTGCAGGGCGGCAACTGGTCGAGCGCCGCGGCCATGTGGATGGTCGAGCGGCCCCAGGCGAGGCCGAGCACATCGCCCTCGGTGACGAGCTCGCCGAGCAGTTCCGCCGCGACCTCGCCGAGATTCTCCGGGTCCGGGGACTCGTCGATCTCGTCGGCGGGCGCGGGCGACTCCACGACGACCGCGTGCCGCAGGCCGTACCGGGCGCGCAGCGCGTCGGAGCGCTCGGCGTCCAGCTCCGCCGGGACCCTGATCTCGATGCGCACGAGATCTCGCTCAAGGGCGGTCTCCAGGACCCGGGCCACCTTGAAGCGGCTGACGCCGAACTCCTCGGCGATCTGGATCTTGGACTTGCCCTCGAGGTAGAAGCGGCGGGCCATGGCCGCCGCCTGCACCAGCTCCGCGGGTCCCATCCGCATGGCTGACCGACCCGCCGACATGGCCGACACGGCGCTCTCCTCACTGCTGTTCACAAAGTGCGTACGCCGTTCATCCTTGCAGATCCGGCCCAGTTGATCAGCCCTGAGGGACTGCGTTCACGTTCCCGTGGCTCAGTGGCCGCATGCCCAGGCGCTTGACGCCGTCTTTGCCGCCGCTTGGGCACGCAGTGAACGTACCGCCTCGGCGGGATCGTCGGCGCCATAGACCGCCGAGCCCGCGACGAAGACATCGGCGCCCGCCTCCGCGCAGCGCTCGATGGTGGACGCCGAGACGCCGCCGTCGACCTGGAGCCAGAGTTCGAGCCCGTGCTTGCTGATCAGCTCACGGGTGCGGCGGATCTTGGGCAGCATGATGTCGAGGAAGGCCTGGCCGCCGAAGCCCGGCTCGACGGTCATGATCAGCAGCATGTCGAGCTCGGGGAGCAGGTCCTCGTACGGCTCGATGGGCGTCGCGGGCTTCAGCGCCATGGAGGAGCGGGCGCCCTTGGCGCGGATCTCGCGGGCGAGCCGTACCGGAGCGGCGGCGGCCTCCGCGTGGAACGTGACCGATCCGGCGCCCGCTTCGACGTACTGCGGCGCCCAGCGATCGGGGTCCTCGATCATCAGGTGGCAGTCCAGGGGCGTGTCCGTCGCGCGGGCGAGCGACTCTACGACCGGCACCCCGAGCGTGAGGTTCGGGACGAAGTGGTTGTCCATCACATCGACATGGAGCCAGTCGGCGCCTTCGACGGCCTTTGCCTCCTCGGCAAGGCGGGCGAAGTCCGCGGACAGGATGCTGGGGTTGATCTGCGGGGCCATGACCCAAGCCTGCCATGCCCGGCGCCGGTCGCGGACCCCGGTCCGGGCCGTGGGCACAGCGACTCCCCCCCGGGGCACGCCTCGTGCCATGCTGAGCGGTCCACCGGCACCGCGCACGGCCACAGCGGGGGGAAGCCATGGCGGACGTACAGGGAAAGCGGGAGCGGCGTGGAGTCGCGTGGCTGGTCTGCGGACGGCGCACCAAGTGGCTGGTGGTGCTCTTCTGGCTGCTGGTCATCGTCGTGGCGGCGCCGCTGGCCCAGAAGCTGGCCGACGTCCAGGAGAACGACGCGGACTCCTGGCTGCCCGGCTCGGCGGAGTCCACCCAAGTCCTCTCGCTCTCCGAGGACTTCAGGGCCGAGGTGATCCCCGCGATCGTCGTGTACGCGCGTGAGGGCGGCCTCACCCCCGCCGACCGCGCCCGTATCCGCGAGGACGTGCGCCAGACCGGTGAACTGCGCGCCCACGGCATCCGTGGCGCGGAGGTGCGCGGGCCGGTGTACGACAAGCGGCCCGGCCCGGAGGCGGCCCAGATCTACGTGCCGATCACGATGGACGCCGAGAGCTGGGAGCGGATCGGGCCCGCCGTGGACGACATCCGCGCGCGGGTGGGCGGCAGCGAGGGCGGCCTCCAGGTGCATGTGGCCGGTCCCGGCGGCACGGCCGCCGACTCGGCGGAGGCGTTCGAGGGCATCGACTCGACGCTGCTGTTCTCGGCCGCGGGCATCGTCGTCGTGATCCTGCTGTTCACCTACCGCAGCCCCACCCTGCTGCTCGCCCCGCTGGTCGCGGTGATCACGGCGCTGTTCACCGCGCAGGCGCTCATCTACCTGCTCGCCGAGCACGCGGACCTGACGGTCAACGGCCAGAGCGCGGGCATCCTGACGGTCCTCGTCTTCGGCGCGGGGACCGACTACGCCCTGCTCCTCGTCGCTCGCTATCGCGAAGAGCTGCGCCGCCACGAGGACCGGCACGAGGCCATGGCGCTCGCCCTGCACCGGGCGGGCCCGGCGGTGCTCGCGTCCGGCGCGACGGTGGTCGCGAGCATGCTGGTGCTGCTCACCGCCGAGATGAACTCGACGCGGGGCCTCGGTCCCGTGGCCGCCATCGGCGTCGCCGTCGGCCTCCTCGCGATGCTCTCCCTCTTCCCCGCGCTGCTCGTGATCTTCGGCCGCTGGCTCTTCTGGCCGCTGATCCCGCACCTGGGCTCCGCCGAGCCGACCGAACGCGGCCTGTGGGCCCGTACGGGCCGGCGCATCGCCCATCGCCCGCGCGTGGTCTGGGCCGCCACGGCGGCGGCCCTCGCGCTGCTTTCGCTCGGGCTGCTCCAGCTCCGGGCCGATGGGCTCAGCAACGCCGACTCCTTCACCGACAAGCCGGACTCGGTCACCGGCCAGGAGGTGCTGGCCGAGTACTTCCCCGCGGGCTCAGGCGATCCGCTGGTCATCGTCGGGGACCTGGGCAAGCGGGCCGAGGTGACCCGGGCGGTGCGCGGGACGGAGGGCGTGGTGCCCGCAAGTGTCGGGCGGCCGCCCGGGACGAAGGCCGTCGACGACGGCAGGTTCCTGATCGAGGCGACCCCCGCCGACTCGCCCGACAGCCCGGCCGCCAAGGCGACCGTGGAGCGGGTGCGCGACGCCGTCCACGCGGTCCCCGGCGCGGACGCCCTGGTGGGCGGCGGCACGGCGGCCCTGCTCGACATGGACCACGCCACCGCGCACGACAACAAGCTGGTGATCCCGCTGGTCCTGGTCGTGGTGCTGCTGATCCTCGGGGCGCTGCTGCGGGCGGTCGTCGCGCCGCTGCTGCTCATCGGGACGGTGGTGCTGTCCTTCACCGCCGCCCTCGGCGTGAGCGCGCTCGCCTTCCGGTACCTCTTCGACTATCCGGGCGAGCCGACCGACTTCCCGCTCTTCGTCTTCGTGTTCCTGGTGGCGCTCGGCATCGACTACAACATCTTCCTGGCGACCCGTATCCGCGAGGAGGCCGGGCGCCAGGGCACCCGGGCGGGCGTCCTGACGGGCCTCGCGGCGACCGGCGCGGTGATCACCTCGGCGGGCCTGGTCCTCGCGGGCACCTTCGCCGCGCTCGGCACACTGCCGCTGGTGCCGTTCGCCGAGATCGGCTTCGCGGTCGCCCTGGGGGTCCTCATCGACACCTTCATCGTGCGGTCCGTCCTGGTCACGTCCCTGTTCCTGGACGTGGGCCCGAAGGTGTGGTGGCCGCACGCCCTCGCCGGGCGCCCGGAGCCGGTCCTCCGCGAGGAGGTCAGCCCGAGCCCCGCGGGCCGGTCCCAGGACGCGTGAGCCGGGGCTGTCAGGCGGTGCGCCGGATCAGCGCCAGATACATCGCGTCCGTGCCGTGCAGGTGGGGCCAGAGCTGCACGTCGGGGCCGTCGCCGAGGGCGGGGACGCCGGGCATGAGCGGCCGCGCGTCGAGGAGTTCGGCGCCCGGCGCGTGCTTGATGACGTCATCGACGACCGCGCGGGTCTCGGCCAGGTGCGGTGAGCAGGTGGCGTAGCCGACGACGCCGCCGACGCGCACCGACTCCAGCGCCGTGCGCAGCAGCGCGCGCTGCAAGGGGGCGAAGCCGTCGAGGTCCTGCGGGCGGCGCCGCCAGCGGGCCTCCGGGCGGCGGCGCAGGGCGCCGAGACCGGTGCAGGGCACGTCCATCAGGACGCGGTCGAAGGTGCCGGGCCCGTACGCCGTGCGGCTCACCGCCCTCGCTGAGCCGCACGGCGTACGGGGACCAGCGTCCGGGCAGCGCCGACTCCTCCCCCACCGAGTCGAGCAGCTCATCGGCGGTGGCACGTCCCGGGCGGGCGACGAGCGTGACCTCGGGGCGTTCGTTGTCGGCTTCGAGCAGGTCCTCGATCCCGGCACGGCCGCCGCCGAGCGAGTCCCACAGCGCCGAGACGACCCAGCGGGGGTGCGAGTGCACCACGGCGAGGTGGTCCTCGGGGTCCTCGTCGTAGGGCGGCGCGACCTTCTCCACCCAGCCGTCGAGGTCGTCCTGGGCGACCTTGCGCAGCACGGCGTTGACGAACTTGGCCCGGCCGTCGCCGAGCACCACGCGGGCCAGCTCCACCGAGGCGGAGACGGCCGCGTGCGTCGGGATGCGGGTGCCGAGGAGCTGGTGGACGCCGAGGTTGAGCACGTCGAGGACCGGCGGGTCGACCTCGCGCAGCGGCCGGTCGACGCAGGCCGCCACGATCGCGTCGTACGTTCCCTGGCGGCGCAGCGTGCCGTAGACCAGCTCGGTCGCGAGCGCCGCGTCCCGCGCGTCGAACTTCTCGGGCCCCTCCTTCTCCCTGGCCTTGCGCAGCAGCGGCGGCAGGACGAGGTTGGCGTAGGCGTCGCGCTCGTCCACGGCCCGCAGCGCCTCGAAGGCGAGGACGCGGACGGGGTCCCGCTGGGGGCGGCGGTAGGGCTTGCCCGGCTTCCCCCGCCTGCCTGACTGGCCCTGCTTTCCGGGCCCGCCCGCTGTCGTGCCGGGGCGCCGGTTCGGCTGGTCGTTCAAAGGTGCTCCGCTGCTGGTCTGGGGCCGGACCCGTCCGGTACCGGCGTGGGCCGTACCCATCGCATACCGGGCCGGACCCCATTGGTGCCGGTGTGGGTCGAACCCGTCTAGCCTACGTCGCCCGCTCCCACGCGCTCACCTGGGGCGATCCGCACCCCGCGGGCCCAGTCGGCGCCGCGCATCGGCTTCTTGCCCTGCGGCTGCACCCAGAGCAGCTCCACGGCGTGCGACCCGGAGCCCACGTACACGTTGTTCTTGGCCGGGGACAGCTCGCCCGGCGCGAGGTCGGTGCGGTCCGCCACGAGCGCGGCCTGGATGACCTTCAGCCGCTCGCCGCGGAAGACGGTCCAGGCGCCGGGCGCGGGGGTGCAGCCGCGCACCACGCGGTCGACGCGCAGGGCGGGCGCCGCCCAGTCGATCTCGGCGTCCTCGACATTGATCTTCGGGGCGAGGGTGACGCCGTCGGCGGGCTGCGGCACCGCCTTCAGGCTGCCGTCCCCGATGCCGTCCATGGTGGCGACGAGCAGCCCGGAGCCCGCGAAGGCGAGCCGGGTCAGCAGGTCGCCGCTGGTGTCGGTGGGGCGGACCTCCTCGGTGACCGTTCCGTAGACGGGTCCGGAGTCGAGGCCCCGCTCGATCAGGAAGGTGGAGGCACCGGTGATCTCGTCGCCCGCGAGCACCGCGTGCTGCACCGGAGCGGCGCCGCGCCAGGCGGGCAGCAGCGAGAAGTGCAGGTTGACCCAGCCGTGGGCCGGGACGTCGAGGGCGGCCTGGGGGAGCAGGGCGCCGTAGGCGACGACGGGGCAGCAGTCGGGTCCGATCTCCCGCAGCCGCGCCAGGAAGTCCGCGTCCCCCGGCTTCGCCGGCTTCAGCACCTCGATGCCCGCGTCCTCGGCCCGCTGCGCGACGGGGCTCGCGACGAGCCTGCGGCCCCGGCCCGCGGGGGCGTCGGGGCGCGTCACGACGGCGGCCACCTCGTGCCGGTCGGAGGCGATCAGGGCGTCCAGCGCGGGGACGGCGACCTCGGGGGTGCCTGCGAAGACCAGCTTCACTCGGGGATACCTCGGATCTCTTCAGAAGGCGAACGGCAGCGCACCAGTCTATGGTCCGCTCGCGGGCGCCGCCCGGTGCGTCCTTACGGGTGAGTGCCGTTGACGCCCCGGGGGCGTACGAAGCGCCGCGCGCCCTGTGCATATGCACATACGCCCCTGCACCGTGACCCCTCACGGACTAGCGCGTTGGTCAAGAAAGAGTTGACCACAAAGGGCCGCACAGGTGGCCCGATCCTTTTCAACGCCGGTTCGAGAGGCTTGTTCATGGCCGACCACGCAACCCACGACGCCCAGGCTCGGGCCAGCCTGCACCTTCTGGTACGGGACATCGAGCGGGTCCGCCGGCAGGTGGACGCACTGCGTACGCTCACCGCCCAGCTCGGAAACGTCTACCGCCCGCGCCGCTCGAGCCCCTCCGCGGGCTTCGTCGTCTACGGACGGGCCCCCGCCCCGACCGTACGCCTCGCCCAGGAACTGCGGGACAGCGTCGAGACCCTGGTCACCGCGGCGGTGGACTTCGACCGCTCGCTCGGATTCTCGTGGGACGCGGTGGGCTCCGCCCTCGGTGTCACCAAGCAGGCGGTCCACCGTCGTTACGGCGCGCGGCGGGCCACCACGCAGGCCGCGGCCGAGGCGGAGCGGGCGGCGGAAGCTCCGGCTCCGGCGGCGACGACCACCGCCACGG
>NZ_JASKYR010000444.1:0-7380 GCF_041028215.1 Streptomyces flavofungini | reverse complement strand
CGCCGATGCTGAGCACGGCGACCGCCGCGAGCAGCACGAGGCCGCCGACGAGCAGCCCCGCCCGGGACACGCCCCGCCTCCTCCGCACCGCACCGGTCGTGCGGCCTGCCGCGGTCACGGCTTCAGGAGCGGCGCGAACGACTCGTCGATCGCGTCCAGGGTCTGCATGGCCTGTCCGTAGGTGGCGGCCTCGGTGTAGCGGATGGGGAAGGTCTTCTTGGCCTTGACGGCCGGGAGGTTCTTCCACAGCTTGGAGTCCATGACGTACTTCACCGACTCGGGGACGCTGCCGTCGGCGTTGACGGAGTAGGTGAGGGCGTCGGCCTCGGCGAGCCCGTCGGGCAGCTCCTCCAGGGAGGGGTACTCACTGACGGCGCGCGAGCCGGGTCCTGGCTTCTTGACCTTGCCGTAGTACTTCGCGCCGACGTCCTCGGCGATGTTGGTGCCCCACGAGCCGCCGAACTCGCGCTGGAAGGTGCCCTTGGCGGCCTCGCCGTAGGCGCCGACGTGGCCCAGCTTCAGGTCGGGCAGCACGTTCTCGTACTTCTTGGCGAGGCCCGCGGCCTTCTCCTCGTACGCCTTCCGCGTGGCGTCGAACTTCTTCAGCGCGCCCGCGGCGTCGGCCTGCTTGCGGGACTGCTCGCGCCAGGCGGAGGGCACGGTCGGGCCGATGGCGACGACGGGCGCGATGGACTTCAGGCGCTTCATGTCGATGTCGCCGAGGACGGGGGCCGGGACGCCGATCACGATCAGGTCGGGCTCGGCCTCGGCGATGGCCTCGTAGTTGGTCTCGGCCGCCTGCTCGCCCGCCACCTTGGTGAGCTTCTTGTAGGTGGCGAGATCCTTCTTGCTCATCATCGGCTCGCCGCGCTTCCACGAGGAGATGCCGACCAGCGGGGCGTGGGCCTCGATCATGACGGGCACGGCGTAGCCCGTGGCGACCACGCGCCTGGGGTTCGCCGGGATGGTGATCCTGCCGTTGTCCGCCGCGAACGTCCGGGTCTTGCCGTCACCGGCCTTGTCGGAGCCGCCGTCCGACGACGCACCGCAGCCGGTGACGACGAGGGCCAGTGCCACGGCACCGATCAGGGCCGTGGATCTGCGTATGGGCATGCGAAACTCCTTGGTCTGCTGCTGCGGATTGCGCTGAAGCGATGGGTGAATGGAGGTGGGAAGGGAAGCGGTTCAGTGGTCGTCGTCGAAGTCGGCGACGCCGCGCTTCCAGTAACCGGTGATGTCGGCGTCGGCCCTGTCCAGGCGCAGTTCGTCGCGGACCCAGCGGCGCAGCGGCTTGATCTGGCCCGCCTCGCCCGCGGCCCACACGTACAGCCGCTCGCCCGTGGGCACGGTCACCGCGGTCACGGCCTCGGCCAGTGCGTCGCCGGTGCCGGGGGCGCGGTCGCCGCGGTGCAGCCAGCGCACCTCGAAGCCGTCGGGCGCGGAGAGCTCGATCTCCTGCGTGGCGTCGGCGACCTCGATGAACACCCAGCCCTTCGCGGTGCGGGGCAGTTCCTCCAGCCACCGCGCGATGGCGGGCAGCGCCGTGATGTCACCGGCGAGCAGGTAGCGGTCGTAGACGTGCGGGACGATGAGGCCGCCGGGCGGGCCCGCGAGGTGCACGACCGCGCCCGGTCGGACCGCCGCCGCCCAGTCGGACGCGAGGCCGCCGTCGTGCGGCGCGATGTCGATGTCGATCTCGGCGGTGGCCGGGTCGTAACGGCGCACGGTGTACTCGCGCGAGGTGGGCGAGGGGCGGGGCCAGCGCAGCATCGCCCCGTTCTGCTCGGGCAGGCGCAGCGAGCCGTCCGGCTCGGGGAAGATCAGTTTCACGTGCTCGTCCGGCGCGTGGGCCTCGAAGCCCCGGGCGCCGGGTCCGCCGAGGGTGAGCCGCAGCAGGCCGGAGCCGACCATGGCGGTGCGCACGACCTCGGTCTCGCGCACCCGGATCGGGTAGCCCACCTTCTCGGGGGCGCGCCCCGCGCGGACCTCGGCGATCCGCTCCAGGTGGCGGTGCCTGTGGTCCTCGCGCGTCATGCGTCCCGGCCCGTCAGAAGCGCCGTCCAGTGCCCCAGTTCGGGCTGTTCCGCGAGGTCGGGGAATTCCACGGCGGTGGCGCCCGCGGCGCGCCAGCGCTCGATCAGCATCATGATGCGCACCGAGTCCAGACCGTGGTCGAGCAGGTTGTCCTCGGGCGCGAGGTCGGCGGGGTCGCAGTCGAGCAGCTCCGCGACATCGGCGCGTACGCGCTCGGGCGACAAGGTCTGGTCCATGGGGGCTCCTGCGGAGGTCGGCGCCGGCGGCGCGGTCGGTCCGGGGGCACCGCGAACCGACATCCGCTCCCCCTGACTGGCTAGGCAAGGCTAACCTAACTAAACGCTCGGAGCGCACGCAACCGATCATCCGGCCACCTCAGAGGCCCTGCCGCCCCCTCCGGGTCCGGCCGCCTTCCCCTGGGCCCAGCCCCCTTGGGATCAGCCGCCCATGAACAGCATCGTTCCGTCGGGCCCGATCGCCTCGACGCGGGCGCCGTGCTCGACCGTGCGGCTCACCGTGCAGTACTTCTCGTGGGTCAGCCGGATGGCCCGTTCGAGCGTCTCGGCGGCACTCCGGTCCCCCTCGGGCAGGGCGAGTTCGTAGGAGACGCGGACCGTGCCGACGCGGCCGTCGTCCTCGGGCCGCGACACCGACTCGACGACGATGCGCAGGGCGTCGTGCTCGACGGAGCGCGCGGTGCGGTCCACGACCAGACCGCCGCAGCCGCCGAGCGCGGCGAGGAGCAGTTCGACGGGGGTGAAGGAGGGCTGGGCGCCGGGGTCGTCGGCGGCGGCGATGCGGACCTCGGCGCCCCGGTCGTTGCGGGCGGTCCAGTCGCGTTCGCCGGTGCGTACGGTCTCGATGCGGTAGTCGGCCATGGCGGAACGGTAACCACGGGCGGGCCCGCCGTCGCGGAGGCCGCTCCGACGCGCCCTCAAGGGGCCTGCTGCACATCCCCCCGGGTGGAGGACGCCACGGTGTCCCGGTGCGCGAAGTCGCCGGGCGGGATGCCGGGGTGGTGGCCCGGCAGGGGCTCGGCGGCCGTGGCGGCGGGGCCGAGGGTGAGCCGGGAGACAATGCGGTAGCGGTCGCCCCGGTAGAGGGAGTGGACGTACTCGACGGGGCGGCCCGCGGTGTCGGAGGTGAGCCGCTCGAAGAGCAGCGCCGGGGACAGCTCCGGCACGTCGAGGAGGTCGGCCTCGGCGCGGGTGACCACGGTCGGCTCGATGGCCTGCACGGCTTCGCGGACGTGTACGTCGTGGTGCTCGCGCAGGTGCTCGTACAGGTCGCCGCTCTCCAGCTCCCGGTCGGTCAGGCCCGGCACGAGGTCGGCGCGGATGTGCAGATGCTCGATGGCCATCGGCGAGCCGTCGACGAGGCGCAGCCGGGCCACGTAGACGATCCGGGCGGCGGGCGAGAGGCGCAGCTTGCGGCCGACCCGGGCACCGGCCTGGATGGTGGTGAATTCGAGCAGCCTGCTCGACCAGGCACCGGAGGCCGGGGGCACCGCCAACGCCTGTTCGCGCGCCACCAGTTCCTGGGTGATCTTCTGCTGCGCGACGAACATGCCGCGCCCGTGTTCGCGTACGAGAAGACCCGCGGCGACGAGTTCGTCCACGGCGGCGCGCAGGGTCGGCCGGGACACCCCGAGACCGGCGCAGAGGGCGCGCTCGGAGGGGATGGGGTCGCCGGGGCGCTGCGACTCGATGAGCTCAAGGAGGTGGTCCCGCACCCGCTCCCGCTTGAGCACCGCGCCCGGCGCCCGCCGGTCCACGGCGTCGCCCCGTCCCCGTTCCGCGCGTCCTCGCGCGTCGTCGGTCTCCACCGCCCGCCCCCTCGCAGCCTGTGAACCAGTCGCCTTACCAGTTGACCACAAGGCCCCCTTGATCGACAACTGTCCAGCATTACCAAGGGGGTTGACGCTCTCATTGGTCCATGCCACCTTTCTCCATCACCAGAGGTCACCTGACCAGTTGCCCAACTGGTCAGGTCCGACTCCCAGAGGTGACCCGTGACGCTCCGCCCACCCGTGAAGCTCCGCCTGCTCGCCGGTGTCTCCGCGCTCGTCGCGGCCGCCGGACTCAGTGCCTGCAGTCCCTCCGGCTCCGGCGACGGAGGGGCCGGGGACGGCGGGCGCACCACCATCGACGTGTGGCTGATGCGCGACAGCGTGTCGGCGGCCTTCCAGAAGCAGTTCGAGAAGGGCTTCGAGGCGGCACACCCCGACATCGACGTACGGGTGCAGATCCAGGAGTGGGAGGGCATCGGCGAGAAGGTCACCGCCGCGCTCGCCGGCAACGACGCGCCCGACGTCATCGAGACGGGCAACACCCAGGTCGCCCAGTTCGCACGGAGCGGCGGTCTGCTCGACCTGAGCGACAAGGTCGGCGACCTCGGCGGCGAGGACTGGCTGAAGGGCCTCGCCGAGCCGGGCGCGTACGAGGGCAAGCAGTACGGCATCCCGTACTACGCCGCGAACCGCGTCGTCATCTACCGCAAGGACCTCTTCGCCAAGGCGGGCGTCGACGCCTCCTCGATCAGGACCCGCGACCAGTGGATCGCGGCGACGAAGAAGCTGAACAAGGGCGACCGGCAGGGCATCTACCTGCCCGGGCAGAACTGGTACACCCTCTCCGGCTTCATCTGGGACGAGGGCGGCGACCTCGCCACCGAGAGCGGCGGGACCTGGCGGGGCGCCCTGGACACGCCCGAGGCCCTGCGCGCCATGGCCTTCTACGAGAAGCTCCAGGCGCTCGGCAAGGGCCCCAAGGACTCCGACGAGGCACAGCCGCCCCAGGCCGAGGTAATGGCCAAGGGCCAGGTCGCGCAGCTCATCAGCACCCCGGGCGGAGCCCACGTCGTCACCCGGAACAACCCCGGCCTCAAGGGAAAGCTGGGGTTCTTCCCCGTCCCCGGCAAGACGCCCGGCACCCCGGGCGCCGTCTTCACCGGCGGCTCCGACCTGGTCATCCCGACCGTCTCGCGGCACCACGACGCCGCGTACACCTTCGTCAAGGAGCTCACGGGCGACGCCTGGCAGAAGAAGCTCGCCGTCGCGATGAGCTACGTGCCCAACAAGACGACGCTCGCCAAGGCCGTCGCCAAGGATCCCGGGGCCTCGGCGATGGCGGTCGGCGCGGCCGTCGGGCACGCCACCCCGAACACCCCCGGCTGGGCCGCCGTCGAGGCGAAGAACCCGGTCAAGGACTACATGACGGCCGTCCTGACCGGCTCCGACCCGGAGCGCGCGGCCGCCCGGGCGTCCGACGCGATCACGTCGGCGATGAAGTCCGGCACATGACGGGCCCGGCACGAGCCCAGGACATGACCGCTCCGGAACGAGCCCAGGATATGACCCCTCAAGGACCTGACGAAGGGAGTGAGCGCCGTGACGGCCGTCCATGAGCGGACCCCGCCCCGCACCCTCCGCCGGCCGCCCCGGCGCCCGCCACGTCCGCCGCGCCGCGCCGCCGGCTCCGGCGGCTGGCCCTGTCTGCTCGTGGCGCCCGCCGTGCTCGGCATGGTGTACCTGCTGCTGTACCCGCTGGCGCGGGCCGTCCTGATCTCCTTCCAGGACTTCGGGCTGCGCGAACTCATCCTCGGCGACGCGCACTTCACCGGCTTCGACAACTACACGACGCTGCTGTCCGACCCCCGCTTCTGGACGGTGGTGCGCCGGACGTTCCTCTTCATGGCCCTCAACGTCGTACTGATCATGGTGCTCTCCACCCTGGTGGCGCTGATGGTCGAGCGGCTCGGCCGGTTCGGCCGGACGGTGGTCCTCAGCGCGCTGGTGCTCACCTGGGCCATGCCGGTGGTCGCCGCGACGACGGTCTTCCAGTGGCTGTTCCACTCCGAGTTCGGCATCGTCAACCACACCCTGACCGGGCTCGGCTTCACCTCGTTCGAGGGCTACCCCTGGCTGGCGCACGGCCCGGCCGCGTTCGCGATCCTGGTGACACTCGTGGTGTGGCAGTCGGTGCCGTTCGCCGCGATCACGCTCTACTCGGCGCTGACCACCGTGCCGGGCGAGCTGTACGAGGCAGCGCGCATCGACGGCGCGTCAGGACCCCGCGTCTTCCGCTCCATCACCCTGCCGATCGTGCGCCCGGTCTTCATGCTGGTGCTCTCGCTCGAAGTGATCTGGACGTTCAAGGCGTTCGTGCAGATCTGGGTGATGACACGCGGCGGCCCCGGCGACGCGACCACGATCCTGCCCGTGTACGCGGTGCAGACCGCCCTCTCGGGCCAGCACTACGACCTCGGTTCGGCGGCCTCGATGGTGACGGTGCTGCTCATGTCCGGTGTGCTCGTCCTGTACTTCCGGCAGATGTTCCGACAGGAGGCCGAGCTGTGACCGCGCCGCGCGCCCTGCGCCGCCTGCCCCTCGCCCTCGCCGCCACCCTCACCGTGGCCGTCTGCCTCTTCCCCGTGTACTGGATGGCCGCCACAGCCTTCAAGCCGTCCAGGGACATCCAGTCGGACGACCCCCGGCTGCTGCCCCGGAGCTGGACGCTCGACCACTTCCGGCGGGCCGTCGACGCCGACGGCTTCGGCCTCTTCTGGCGCAACAGCGTCCTCGTGACACTCGGTGCCGTGGCCCTCTCGCTGCTGGTGGCGCTCGGCGCCTCCTTCGCGGTGGCCCGCATGCGCTGGCGCGGGCGGCGGCAGTTTATGCTCATGGTGTTCGTGGCCCAGATGGCGCCGTGGGAGTCGCTGATCATTCCCGTCTACATCATCGCGCGGGACACGGACATGCTCGACCGGCTGCCGACGCTGACGCTGGTGTACTTCATGATGACGCTGCCGTTCACGGTCGTCGTGCTGCGCGGCTTCATCGCCACGATCCCGCCGGAGCTGGAGGAGTCGGCGCAGGTCGACGGCTGTACGCGGTTCACCGCCTTCCGCCACGTGGCGTTCCCGCTGCTCGCGCCCGGCCTCATGGCGACCTCGCTGTTCGGCTACATCACGGCGTGGAACGAGTTCGCGTACGCCAACTTCCTGATCATCAAGCAGCAGGACCACCGGACGCTGCCGGTGTGGCTCTCCTCCTTCCACAACACCTTCGGCACCGACTGGGGCGCCACGATGGCCGCCTCCACGCTCTTCGCCCTGCCCGCCCTCGTCATCTTCCTGCTGCTGCAACGGCATGTGACGTCGGGCTTCGCGGCCGGTGCCGTGAAGGGCTGACCMGYCGCAAGCACCGCACCACCGCAAGGACCGCACCGTCCGCCCCCTGGAGGTCCGCAGTGCCCGCACCCAGCCGCCCCGCGCTGGTCCCCCAGCCGACGCAGCTCTCCGTCCGGCCGGGCCACTTCACCCTGGACACCGGCACCGGCGTCCGTA
>NZ_JASKYR010000443.1:0-6520 GCF_041028215.1 Streptomyces flavofungini | reverse complement strand
GCCCAGGCCGCTCACCTGCCCTCCGCCCCCGCCGCCGGTCCTGAGGCCGCCGCGGCCCTGGACGCCCTGATCCTGCTGCGGGAACTCCGCGGACAGATCGCCGGCTGGGAAGCCTCCCTGATCGAAACAGCCCGCGACGCGGGGGCCAGCTGGGCCAGCCTCGCCCAACCCCTGGGCGTCAACAGCCGCCAGGCCGCCGAGCGGCGCTATCTGCGGCTACAGCCCGGCGCGCCCGGAACCACCGGCGACCAGCGCGCCCAGGCCGTGCGCGACGAGCGCGCCGGACAGCGCCACACCGCCACCTGGGCCCGCTCCCACGCCGGTGACCTGCGTCGGCTCGCCGGTCAGATCACCGCCCTGCCCGGCCTTCCCGACTCCGCCCAGCCCGCGCTGGCGCGTATCCACCAAGCCCTCGGCGACAGCGACGCGGCCGGACTTCTCGCCCCTCTGGCCGAAGTCCACCCGCACCTGCCGCACGACACCGCGCTGGCCCAGGAAGTACGCACCACGCTCGCCGACGCCTCTCGGCCCCCGGGAGTGAACTAGTCGGCGAGTGCGTACGCTCTCACCGCCCGCGACCGCACCGACCTCTGCGCTTACTGGTGACTGGTCACTCGTCACGGGTTACCGGTCACTGGTCACTGGTCTCTTTCAGGACATCGCAGGTGTTCTGGAATTCCTCCATCAGGCGGGTGGCCTCGACGATCAGTACGCCGTAGGGGCGGGAGGAATCGGCCAGTGGCAGTTGGTTCTCGTCGGCGGCGTCGAGGACTTTGCGCAGCGCCTTCTGGGCCTTCGCGGCGAGCGCGCACATGTGGTCGGCCTGCTCGGCCAGCTTGTCCGCGTCGAGCTCCGCCATGACGTGCGCGATGTCGCGCAGACTGGCGGCGAAGTCGGCGTAGGCCGTCAGCGCCGGTCCGTAGGTGTAGGTGTTCTCGCTCTCGCGCCACCGGCCCAGGCTGCGGGTGAGGGAGGCCAGCTGGTAGACCGCACGTTCCATCGCGCTCAGCGTCTCGCGGTAGCGGCCGAAGCTGAGGTAGCTGCGGTGCGCGGGCAGAAACCGGCGGGGGTTGAACACCACACTGCTCTGCGCCATCTCCAGGCCCGCACGGGCCTGCCCGAGAGCGGACTGCACCCGCTCACCGGCTTCGACCCACCGCTCGGCGCGCTCCTCGTCCACATCCCCGCTGCACAGCCCGTCGGCCATGTCATCGAGGAGGGATTCCATCTCCCCGGCCAGGGCGTGCAGCCCCTGTTCGGCACTGCGGTAGCGCAGCGGTGGGGCGATGCACAGATTCACCAGCAGGCCGATGCCGCAGCCGATGAGCACCAACAGAATGATCTGACCGAGTTGCGCCGCCCGGTCGGCGTTCGTGGCGGCCGCGGTGTAGGTGGAGAACGCGAAGAACGCGGCCGTGGCCACCTGCGAGCGCTGCTCCCCCAGCGCCTGCCACTGCCCCAGGACCAGGGCGATGGCGGCGACCACCACGAACGCGAACAGATCCGGACCGGCGCTGAACCCGATCGCCGACTGCACCGCCACACCGACGATGACGGCCGTGATGTAGCGCAACGTCTGCCACACCGACTTCGAGACCGTCACATTCATCGTCAGCACCGCGGAGAACGGTGCGAACGCGGGCGACGTCGCGTGCAACAGGTCGTGGGCGACCCACCAGCTCAGAGTCGACGCCAGGACACACTTGCCGACCAGCAGCACGGTGTTCCGCTCATGCCCGGACGAAACGAACGCTCGCCTTACCCAGGCCCATCCTTTGTGAAGCCGTTCCACCACGTGCTGTGACTGTCCTTTCCCTGTTCAGTCCCCACTCGTACGTAACTTACGTAATGCTGAGACAGACATAGAATTACCCGGGAACCCACGAATAAGCAGAAAGAGCGGATGTTCCGGGCACATCCGGAAAAGTAGCGTCGATGGCGTAAGTGAGCTTCGTAACACTCCAGGCAAGGAGCGACCTTATGCCAGCGGAGATGAAGGTGAGCGTCACCCCGCCCGGGGACTGTGGCGGAAGCGGCACCCACGCTCACACGGCCCACGCCTGTCCCATGACGGCCACGATCACGGCTGCGGAGACCGGATTCGCCGCACAGTTCGGCGTGAGCCCCGGTGAAATCCACGGTTGCCTGCCGAGCGACCTGGTCCACACCCGCTCGCCCGCGCATCTGCGTCAGCGCTTCACCGACCTGTGCGAGGGCCGCACCCTCTGGTTCACTGAGGGAGTCATCGGCCAGCACAGCAGCGGCAGGACCTTTGCCGCCGACCTCACCGCCGGAACGGCCACCGGACCCACCGGGCTCACCGGACTGGTCCTGCGGCTGCGCCCCGCGGCCGGGGAGGCGCCGCCGCCCGCGCATGCGGTGCTCTCGGGGTTCGACGCACGCATCCTCGATGGCGTGGCGACCGGCGCTCCCACCGTGCAACTGGCCGAGCAGCTGTGCCTCAGCAGCCACGGGGTCGACTACCACGTGCGTCAGATGCTGCGCCGTTTCGACGCGCGCACCCGCCATGAGCTGGTGACGCGGGCGCGGGCGCTCGGCCTTCTCGCTCCTGACGCCGCTTGACGGGGACGAACGCCCTTCCCGCGCCGCTCGGTCAGCTCTTCAGTGCGCCCCACGGCCGGAGCATGTCCTTCATCGCATCGGTCAGCGCGAGTTGCAGCAGCGGGCCGTAGGTGATGCGGCCGACGCCGAGACGGCGGAAGCGCTCAACGTCGTGCTTGACGGGATGGGCGGTGGAGTTGACGGGCACGGCGACGGCGCCGGTCACCGCGGTGAGCAGTTCGTCGTTGTCCTGGATGGCTACCGGGTAGACGCTGTCGGCGCCCGCCTGCTCCATCGCCCGCAGCCGCTCGACCGCCTCGTCCAGGACGCCGGAGGCGTCCTCGGCGTGCAGGAAGAGGTCGGTGCGTCCGTTGACCCAGACCGGGACTCCCGCGTCGTCGGCGGCCGCGCGCAGGCCCGCGATGTATTGCGCGTGTTCCTGCGTGCCGCGCACGCGACCGCCGTCCGAATGGACGGTGTCCTCGATGTTGAGACCGGCGCCGCCGACCTCGATCAGTCCGGCGACGAGATCCGCGGGCTTCTGTCCGTACCCGGCCTCCAGGTCGACGGAGACCGGGACGCCGACCGACGCGATGATGGGCCTGACGGCCGCGAGTACCTCCTCGAAGGTCTGCCCCTCGTGGTCGTCCGCGCCCCGGGAATCGGCGAGCGGATGGCTGCCGACCGTGAGGGCGGGGAACCCCGCGTCGGCCGCTGTCCGCGCGGACCAGACATCCCAGACGGTCGGCAGTACGAGCGGCTTGTTCTCGGCGTGCAGCTGCTTGAGGCGCTGAGCGCGCTCAACGGTGGTTCGAAGGTCCATGCCGAAGACGCTACCCCCGGACCACCCCGAACAACGTACCGACAAAGCGTCATTCACCACACGTCATCAGCCATCAGCAGGCGGACAGGCAGGCGTGGGTCGCGGCGCGGGCCAGCTCGGGGCGGGCAAGGACGTCCGTGCTGTCGATGAACTGGTCGACAGCCCCGGCCGTCGGCAGAGCGAGGACTGCGGGGTCGGTGATCCGGGCGGTCAGAGCGGCGGTGAAGCGTTCGGCGTGGAGGACTCTGAAAGGGCGGTTGTGGTAGGGCCGTGTGATGGGGTCGACCGGGTCGGTGAGGGCGAAGGCGGAGCCGAGCCACTTGCTGTAGGGCGGGTAGCGGCGGTCCATTGGGAACGTGCGGGGCCGAGCTGTCCGAGTCCGTCGTGGAAGACGGCGCTGGCGGTGACCTCCGCGAGGCGTTGGGTGGGGGTGGCCAGCCAGTCCTCCAGGGTGACGTGCCGACGTGGGTCGAAGCCCAGTCGCTCGGTGAGCCACGTGCCCGGATCGGTGACATCGACGCGGTGGTGGACGGGCCCCTCGGTCACCCGCATGACCCCGATGCCCGCCTCGTCGGTGGCGGCGAAGTGGGTCGGGTAGCCGTGGAAGACCTTGGGCAGGCGGTCGGAGAGCAAGTCACTGATCTTCGCACCGTAGCGGGTGACGTGCCCCGGACTCAGAAAGATTTTCAGACGAGGGCCCCACTCGTGGTCGGCGGAGCGGGCGGTGTCGCATCCGAGGACTTCCGAGCCGCTGCCGAGACGGGCCGCGGAGTGGACGATCCCGGGGACCGCTTGTTCCAGCAAGGGGTGTACGGCTTCGAGATAGAAGCGGCGGGAAAGCTCGATGCCGGGGATGAACGCGGGTGTGGTCATGCCGCGCAGGGTGCCGGACCGGCCTTTGTCCGGTCGAAGGATTTTCCGTCCTGGCCGCCGGTCGGCGGTTCAGTGAGCACCGTCATGAAGCGCGGCGTGCGATGTCCTTGGTCCTGGACGGAGTTCCGTCCGGGGCGAACGAGTGGTGGAAGGTGAAGGCGTCCGAGGCGGAGCCGTGGTCGCGGAGGTGTTCCAGTCTGGAAACGCCCTCCTGCCAGGTGGGTATCACGCCGTCGGAGACCCACCAGAAGACGTAATTCGGGTGAGCTGCCTTCTCGAACCAGTCGTAACGCCTGTTGAGCGCCTCGCGGTGCAGACCGGCGTAGATGGCGTCGAAGGCGGAGTGGATGTCGGTCCAGAGCGAGAGGGTCGCGGCCAGCGCGACGGTTTCCGCCGTACGGCCCTTGTCGTACCAGGCCGGTACGGTGAACTCGCCCCACGCGCCCCAGTCCAGGTCGAAGTGTGAACCCCTGGCGCCGTCGGCCGCCACGGCATGAGCGAGATATCCCGGGTGCTGACTGATCTTCCGGTAGATGGCCTCGCCGCTGTCGTGGAGTGCGTGCGTAAGAGGTCCGGGGTCGGTGAGAGGTGACTTCAGGACGCCGAATGTGTACAGCGCGAGGTGGGGCATGCGTATCTCCTTGGATGGGGGTGCTTTGCGTGAACCCGCAGGCGGCTCAGCCGGAAGAAAACCTGGTGCGACCGTGGGCGATCGCCGAGGACCAGATGAAGATAACCGCCGCCGCGAGCCCTGTCGATATTGCGTTTTCCCTGCACAAGTGCCCTCCTGCATAACCTTTTTCGGTTACCGAGCCGGTATTCTCCAAGGGCCGGTTTCCTCTCTCGCCGAGAAGGTGCGCCTCGCTTAGCGTCCGCGGCACGTCCGGTGTCAGCGTCGCCCGCTTCGGTGACCAGTGCGTCGCCATGGGCGAGACACCCATGCCGGTCGCGTTCGCCCCCGAGACCCTGGCGACCGCCGGAGTGGTGGACCACCAGGATCATCTCAGCGGGCAGCTCACCACAGCCCACCCGCACCGGGACCCCATGAGCGGCGACCTGGTCAACTACCTGCTCCACTTCTCCCGGGTCCCAGCTTCGCGGTCACCGGGACGTACGCGGTCCTTGCGGAGTCCGCGACACCAGGAGCATTCCTCTCGCACTGCCCACCTGATGCCGTATCGCCCTGGCGGACGGCCGGGTGGAGGTCGTGCGGCTGTCGGACGAGCCGCTGGAGATGCCCCGTATCGCCTACGACCGGCACAACGGCTCCGCCTATCGGTACGTCTACAGCGTCGGCGCCCGCGACCGGCGCGGTGACGACTTCGTCACCCGACTCGTCAGACTCGACGTGGTGACCGGCACCACCCGGATCTGGTCCGAGCCCGGCCGCTACCCGGGCGAGCCCGTGTGCGTGCCGCTCCCCGACCGAGCACGGAACGAGGGCAGCGAGAGCAACGAGGACGCCGGGGTCGTACTGTCCCTCGGCCTGGACAGCACGAACCAGAGTTCCTTCCTGCTGGTCCTGGACGCCGCCACCTTCGGCGAACTGGCACGGGCTGAGGTACCGCACCCCGTTCCGTTCGACTTCCACGGCCTGTTCCTGCGTGACGCCTGACGCCACCTCAGGCGCACCGCTTCAGGCGCCCACATGAATGTAGGTGGCCCACAACGAAGGGGTCGCCGGGAGTGCGTTGCGGGCCGTGACGATCGCGTCGTGGAGGGCCTGGGGGGCGCGCCGGGGGTCGACGGTGCCGTGTTCGTCGAGCAGACCTGCGTAGACCGCGTCGGCCACGTCGACCGCGTGGTGGTCGTTGACCTCCCAGAGGGTGCCGATGACTTGCGGGTATCCGGCCAGTTGGAACGCCGCGGCGAGGTGGATGGACTCGTCGATGAGTTCAGCGTTGGTGCTCAGGGCGGTGTCGCAGGCCGACAGGTAGGCCAGGTCGGCGTGGTCGAGGTCGTACGGGGCGAGGGCGGCGACCGTGAACGGGGCGGACGCGTGGTCGTGGAGAAGGAGCCGACTCTGGGAGGGGTCACCGGCGACGCTCGTGCCGTGGCAGGCGAAATGCGCGATGGAGTAGTCGGGGAGCCGGGTGAGGACGTTGTCCCGGGTCGGGTAACCGTCCTGGGTCAAGGGGACGGAGGGAGCGGGGTAGGGGGCGTCGGGCTCGACGAGGGTGTCGGAGTCGGTCAGACGGGAGGCGACCATCGCCGCTTCGACCCGTACGTGGTGCAGGCGCCCCTCGCCGGGCAGGCCGGGGG
>NZ_JASKYR010000442.1:0-6990 GCF_041028215.1 Streptomyces flavofungini | reverse complement strand
GGAGCCTGGGGCGGCCGAGGAGGTTGTGGCGGCTCCGGGGGACGGGTCTGCTGCCGCTGGGGACGTGGCTTCCCGGCTTGGCGCGGAGGCTGCGTCCTCCCGGTCCGACACTGCGTCCGACACTGCGTCCGACACTGAGGCTGAGGCCTCTCGGCCCGTCACTGAGACCGGGTCCTCCCGGTCCGACACTGAGGCTGCGGCCTCCCGGTCCGACACTGAGGCTGAGGCCTCTCGGCCCGTCACTGAGACCGGGTCCTCCCGGTCCGACACTGAAGCCGCGGCTTCCCGGCCCGACACTCAGGCCGGGTCTTCCGGTGCCGTTGTGGGGCGTCCGCTGCGCAAGGTTGCGCGGGTGGTGGTCCTCGACCCCGAGGACCGCATTCTCCTGCTGCACGGCCACGAGCCCGCGGACCGGGCGGACGACTGGTGGTTCACGCCGGGCGGCGGCGTGGAGGGCGACGAGACACGGGAAGAGGCCGCGCTGCGTGAGCTGCGCGAGGAGACGGGCATCACAGAGGTGGAGCTCGGGCCCGTGCTGTGGCGCCGCGTCTGCTCCTTCCCCTTCGACGGGCGGCGCTGGGACCAGGACGAGTGGTACTACCTGGCCCGTACGGCGCAGACGGCCATCGCCGCCGAGGGCCTGACGGAGCTGGAGCGCCGCAGCGTCGCCGGAGCACGTTGGTGGACGTGCCGAGAACTGACCGAGGGTCATGAGACGGTGTACCCGACCAGACTCGCCGAGCTGTTGCGCAGACTGCTCGACGAAGGGCCCCCCGAGCGGCCCGAGATCCTCGACACGGAAATCGTGTAGGGGCTCACGGTGCTGACGCACAATGGGGGGACGCACGGCTGAAGGGGAACATGCCATGAGCGCCGAGGACCTCGAAAAGTACGAGACCGAGATGGAGCTGAAGCTCTACCGGGAGTACCGCGATGTCGTCGGACTGTTCAAATACGTGATCGAGACCGAGCGGCGCTTCTACCTCACCAATGACTACGAGATGCAGGTGCACTCGGTCCAGGGCGAGGTGTTCTTCGAAGTGTCGATGGCGGACGCGTGGGTGTGGGACATGTACAGACCGGCCCGGTTCGTGAAACAGGTCCGCGTTCTGACGTTCAAGGACGTGAACATCGAGGAGCTCAACAAGAGCGATCTCGAGCTGCCGGGCGGGTGAGGGCTGGCCGTGCGGCCGGTGCAGGCGGCGTGCTGGCGGGGCTGAGGCGCTCGTACGGGTGACGGAGTTTTCCACAACCGGCGAGTAACGCACCAAGATCCAATAGGTGCGGGCCGATCCGTGACCGTGTGTGTCGGAGGTGGTGCCGACATGAACGCACGCGGAGCACTCGGAAAGTACGGCGAAGACCTGGCCGCCCGACGGCTGGTCGAGTCGGGAATGACGGTCCTGGAGCGCAACTGGCGCGCAGGCAGGTCCGGCGAGATCGACATCGTGGCCGTGGACGGCGAGGCCCTCGTCGTCTGCGAGGTGAAGACGCGCAGGGCGGGCCTGATCGGCTCCGCGCTGTTCGAGCACCCGATGGCGGCCGTGGGCCCGGACAAGGCGGAGCGGCTGCGGCGGCTTGCCGAGCGCTGGATCGAGGAGCGCGGCGGTCCGCCACCGGGCGGCGTCCGCATCGACCTGGTCGGTGTCCTGCTGCCGCGACGCGGCGCCCCCGTGGTCGAGCACGCGCGGGGGGTGGCGTGATGGGCTTCGCGCGTACGTGCTCCGTGGCGCTGGTCGGGGTCGAAGGCGTCGTCGTCGAGGTGCAGGCGGGCCTTGAGCCGGGCGTGGCGGCGTTCACGCTGGTGGGCCTGCCGGACAAGAGCCTCACGGAGAGCCGTGACCGGGTCAGGGCCGCCGTGGTGAATTCCGGCGGGGAGTGGCCGCAGAAGAAGCTCACCGTGGGGCTGAGCCCGGCTTCGGTGCCGAAGGGCGGCAGTGGCTTCGACCTGGCGGTCGCCTGCGCGGTCCTCGGTGCGGCCGAGCGGATCGACCCCAGGGTGCTCGCCGACATCGTGATGATCGGGGAGCTGGGGCTCGACGGACGGGTCAGGCCGGTGCGGGGAGTCCTGCCCGCGGTTCTCGCGGCGGCGGACGCGGGCTATGAGCAGGTGGTCGTCCCCGAGTGCACCGCCGCCGAGGCCGCCCTGGTGCCGGGTGTGTCGGTGCTCGGTGTCCGCAGCCTGCGGCAGCTCATCGCGGTGCTCACGGACGAGCCGGTGCCCCACGAGGAGCCGGAGGAGCCGGGTCGGCCCGACCCGCTGCTCGCGGGCCTCTGCGTGCCTGGCACCGGAGTGGGGACGGGCCTGAGCAGCGCGCTGGACGACGCATACGCCCTCGATCTGGCGGACGTCGTGGGCCAGGCCGCCGCGCGGACCGCCATCGAGGTGGCCGCGGCGGGGGCGCACCACCTCTTCCTGCAAGGCCCGCCCGGGGCGGGGAAGACCATGCTCGCGGAGCGGCTGCCCGCGATCCTGCCGCCGCTGAGCCGCGAGGACTCCCTGGAGGTGACGGCCGTCCACTCGGTGGCGGGCATGCTGCCGCCGGGCAGGCCGATGCTGGACGTCGCGCCGTACTGCGCGCCCCACCACTCCGCGACGATGCAGTCCCTGGTCGGCGGCGGCAAGGGGCTGGCACGGCCGGGCGCCGTCTCACTGGCCCACCGCGGGGTGCTCTTCCTCGACGAGGCCCCGGAATTCAGCAGCCAGGCCCTGGACTCCCTGCGGCAGCCGCTCGAATCGGGGCACGTGGTCATCGCCCGGAGCGCGGGCGTGGTGCGGCTGCCCGCGAAGTTCCTGATGGTCCTCGCGGCCAACCCCTGTCCTTGCGGGCGGCACACGCTGCTCGGGGACGGCTGCGACTGCCCCGCCTCCGTCATCCGGCGCTATCAGGCCCGGCTCTCGGGGCCGCTCCTCGACCGGGTCGACCTGAAGGTGGAGGTGGAGGCCGTCACCCGGTCCGCACTGACGGGGTACGCCACGCGCGGTGAATCCACCCGAACCGTCGCCGACCGGGTGCGCGTCGCCCGCGAGCGAGCGGCGGCCCGCCTCTCCGGCACCGGCTGGCGGACCAACAGCGAGGTCCCCGGACACGCCCTGCGCACCCGCTGGCCCGCCGTCCCCGGCGCGCTGGACGCGGCCGAGCTGGATCTGGAGCGCGGCTTCCTCACCGCGCGCGGCCTCGACCGCGTCCTGCGCGTGGCATGGACCGTCGCCGACCTCGCGGGACACGACCGGCCCTGCGCCCAGGACGTCGCCCTGGCCCTGCAACTGCGGACAGGCATCGCCCGCGGCGTCCCGACGGCGATCGGGGCGGCGGGGTGACGGCGGCCGGGCCCCCGACCGACGAGGAGCGCCTGGCCAGGGCCGCCCTGACCCGGGTCCTTGAGCCCGGCGACACGATCGGCGGCCGGTGGCTGCGCGAGCTGGGCCCCGTCGAGGTGCTGCGCGGCCTCGGTGAGGAGGAGCCGCTGCCCGGGGTGAGCGTCCGGCGTTGGGAAGGGCTGCGGGCGCGCGCCGCCGAGCTTCGGCCGGAGCGGGATCTGACGGCGGCACGGCAGGTCGGGGCGCGGTTCGTCTGCCCGGGGGACACCGAGTGGCCGACACCGCTGGACGACCTGGGCGACGGGCGCCCGATCGGGCTCTGGGTGCGGGGCCGCCCCTCGCTGCGGATGTGGGCCCTGCGGTCGGTGGCCGTCGTCGGCTCACGGGCCTGCACGGAGTACGGCGCGCACATGGCGGCCGCGCTCGGTGCGGGGCTGGCCGAGCGGGGCTGGATCGTGGTCTCCGGCGGTGCGTACGGAGTGGACGGCGCCGCGCACCGCGGAGCCCTCGGTGCGGGCGGCGCCACCGTTGCCGTACTGGCGTGCGGGGTGGACCGGCCCTACCCACGCGGCCATGTCCGGTTGATCGGGCGGATCGCGGAACAGGGTCTCGTCGTCGGCGAGTTACCGCCGGGCGATCACCCGACGCCGAGCCGCTTCATCCTGCGGAACAGAGTGATCGCGGCCCTGACCAGGGGAACGGTGGTGGTCGAGGCCGCGTACCGCAGCGGGGCGCTCGCCACGGCCCGGTCCGCGCGGGAGCTCGGGCGCTTCACCATGGGGGTGCCGGGGCCCGTGACCAGCGGTCTTTCCGCCGGGGTGCATGAGCTGCTGCGGGGGGAGGGCGTCCTGGTGACCGATGCCGCGGAAGTCGTGGAACTGGTCGGGAACATGGGCGAGCTGGCTCCCGAGCGGCGCGGCCCGGTGCTGCCGCGCGATCTGCTCGACCCGGGGGCGGCGCGCGTCCTGGCGGCCCTGCCCGCGCGGGGGCGTGCGACGGCGCGTGTCGTCGCGGTCGGCAGCGGTACTACGGAGGATGACGCCGTAGGGCGCCTGTACGAACTTCAATCGATGGGGTTCGTCGAACGACACAGCGACGGTTGGCAGTTGACACGCCAGACGAACGCGGCCGTCTTCCCCGGTGGAGGTGAATCGTGACCGAGCGTGTTGCGCCGGACGGATGACCCTCGACGCCCCTTGCGAAAAGGCGGAGTTGATGCGTGGACGCCGTCACACAGTGCGACGGCGCGGACACCTTCGAGGCCCTAGCGGAACGTATCTGCGCACGCTTGAGCCCCTGGTCTTCGCAGACTGCGACACTTCAGTCACGCTACGCTCACGAGCATTCCGACGCGGACAGGCAACCAGACGGACAACCTCATTCACTTCACGGACACTTCCCACCGCAGCGGCGCGAGCGGCACCGGCTATGTCACCGCTCCGCGCGACCAGACCGACCGACACGACCTCACCGGTACACGGCAGAACGGCTCAAGGCGAAGAATGCCCCAGCACATCTCAGGGTCCGACCGGGCAGCGGTTCCCCCCGCGGCCCGTAGCGGCGAGCAGGAGCGGCCCCCCGCCCCCTCGTCGCTGGACGAGCTGTGGCGCTCGTACAAGGAGACGGGGGACGGGCGGCTGCGGGAACAGCTGATCCTGCACTACTCGCCGCTGGTCAAGTACGTCGCGGGCCGGGTCAGCGTGGGTCTGCCGCCCAATGTGGAGCAGGCCGACTTCGTCTCGTCCGGGGTGTTCGGTCTGATCGACGCGATCGAGAAGTTCGACATCGAGCGGTCGATCAAGTTCGAGACCTATGCGATCACGCGGATCCGTGGCGCGATGATCGATGAGCTGCGGGCGCTCGACTGGATCCCGCGGTCCGTGCGGCAGAAGGCCCGCAATGTCGAGCGTGCCTACGCCACCCTTGAGGCGCAGCTCCGGCGGACCCCGTCGGAGGGTGAGGTCGCCGCCGAGATGGGCATCGCCGTGGAGGAACTGCACGCCATTTTCAGCCAGTTGTCGCTGGCGAACGTGGTGGCCCTTGAGGAACTGCTGCACGTCGGCGGTGACGGCGGCGACCGCCTCAGCCTGATGGACACGCTCGAGGACCACGCCGCCGACAATCCGGTGGAGGTGGCCGAGGACCGGGAGCTGCGCCGACTCCTCGCCAGGGCGATCAACACGCTGCCGGAGCGTGAGAAGACCGTCGTGACGCTCTACTACTACGAGGGCCTCACGCTCGCCGAGATCGGCAACGTCCTCGGGGTCACCGAGAGCCGGGTCAGCCAGATCCACACCAAGTCGGTGCTTCAGTTGCGGGCGAAGCTGGCGAGTTTTGGGCGCTGAGGGCGCGGAGCGAGCTGAATCGGTCCTTCCCGTTGCCGCCCGGGCGGGGGAGCGGCTCCCGTCCGCGGCGTCCCGTCCGTAAGGTGGAGCCGTGCCAAGGATTCGAGCGGCCTCAGTGGCCGAGCACCGGTCGATGCAGCGCGGGGCCCTGCTGGACGCCGCGCGGTCCCTGCTGTCCGAGGGCGGTACGGAGGCACTGACCTTCCCCGCCCTCGCCGAGCGCACCGGGCTCGCCCGGTCATCCGTGTATGAGTACTTCCGGTCGCGGGCCGCCGTGGTCGAAGAGCTGTGCGAGGTCGACTTCCCCGTCTGGGCGGCCGAGGTGTCGGCGGCGATGCAGGGTGCGGATTCGGCCGAGGGCAAGGTCGAGGCGTACGTCAGACGGCAGCTCGCCCTGGTGGGCGACCGGCGCCACCGGGCTGTGGTGGCCATCTCCGCGAGCGAACTCGACGCGGGGGCGCGGGAGAAGATCCGGGCCGCGCACGGCGGGCTCATCGCCATGATCGTCGAGGCGCTCGAAAGCCTCGGGCACGAGCAGCCGCGACTGGCCGCGATGCTGCTCCAGGGCGTGGTGGACGCGGCGGTGCGGCGGATCGAGCTGGGCGCGGCGGAGGACCCCGGGGCCATCACCGAGGCGGCGGTCTCCATGGCGTTGCGGGGCGTCCGGGGCTGAGGCCCGGCGGGCTCTCGCTCATGGCGCGGGCGCTCTCTCCGGTGGGCGCATGGACGCTTTCTCCGGTGGGCGTGTGAGCACCCTTTCCGGTGTGCGTGTGGGCGCTCTCTCCGGTGTGTGCGTGGGCGCCCGCTCCGGTGCGAGCCCTGGCGTCCTCGCTGGTACCTCCTCCGGGGCACCTTCCAGTGTCCCGTCCAGCTTTCCGTCCAGCGGCAGCAGTCGCGACGGGCCTCTTCGGAGCAGCCAGGGTGGGAGCAGGGTCAGTGGGTCCAGGTAGGTCTCGGCTCGGCGCAGGCCCCAGTGCAGGCAGCTCGCGGGGCAGTGGCCCGTGGGGGGTTCCAGGGTGCCGATCCGCTCGCCCGCGGTGACCTCGGCGCCCTTCTTCAGCGCCGGGCGCACCGGTTCGTAGGTCGTGCGGAGCGGAGGGTCGCCCGTGCCGTCCAGCTCCACTGACACGACACCTCGGCCCGCGACCCGCCCCGCGAAGGAGACCCGGCCGGGGGCGACCGCCCGCACCGGGCTGCCCGGGGGTGCGGCGAGGTCGACTCCCCGGTGCCCCGCGCCGTAGTCCGTCGTCGGCGGGTCCCAGGCGCGCAGGACCATGGGGCGGGTGCCGATTGGCCAGGTCGTGGCCGGGAAAGGGGCGGACG
>NZ_JASKYR010000441.1:0-8251 GCF_041028215.1 Streptomyces flavofungini | reverse complement strand
CCGGGGCACGGTCGACGTGGCCCTGCTGCGCGGCGCGGTGACCGGCCCCGCGCGGTGAGCTCCAGGTGGTGGGTGGAGCGGTCGGCGAGCAGGGCGCCCAGATGGTCTTCGAGCTGTCGCAGGGTCCGCGAGAGCGCGGGCTGGCTCAGCCGGAGCCGCGCGGCGGCGCGGGTGACGTTGCCCTCGTCGGCGATGGCGAGGAAGGCCCGCAGATGCCGCAGCTCGATGGTCATGCCTTGGGAGCATAACCGGGGCCCGGCCACGACCCCGCCCGTCCCCCTCGTCATCGCCTGGCGCGCGGGCCCCGGACACCCGGCCGTCCCCGACCTGGTCGCCCTCGCCCACGCGATCCTCGCGGAGTGAGCGCGGGGCCCCTCGGTTACCGCTGATGGCCCAGTCGCCCCGGTCGGCGTGCCGGAACGTGTGTCCTGGCTCAGGCTGGATACGCGGTCACCGCACCGACCACGCCCGACGAGGGAGCAGAGTGTCATGGGAGCCGATGTGTTCCACTCGGAAGTGCCCCTGACGGTGAACGGCGAAGTCCGCCGCACCACCGTCGACCACCGCTCGACGCTGCTGGACGTGCTGCGGGAGCAGCTCGGCCTGACCGGCGCCAAGAAGGGCTGCGACCACGGGCAGTGCGGTGCCTGCACCGTTCTCGTGGACGGGCGCCGGGTCAACAGCTGTCTGCTGCTCGCGGTGGCCCTGGAGGGATGCGAGGTCACCACCGTCGAGGGCCTCTCCCCCGCCGGGAGCGACGACCTGCATCCGCTGCAACGGGCCTTCGTCGACCGGGACGCCTTCCAGTGCGGCTACTGCACCCCGGGGCAGATCTGTTCCGCCGTCGGCGCCATCGCCGAGGCCGGGGCGGGCCGTGCCTCGCACGTGACGGACCCGGCCGCCGCCACGGGCTCGCCCGTGGAGCTGACCAGGGACGAGATCCGGGAGCGGCTCAGCGGCAACATCTGCCGCTGCGGCGCCTATCCGCACATCGTCGAGGCCGTCGAGGACGTGACGCGATGAAGTCCTTCAGATATCTGCGCGCCCACAGCGTCGAAGAGGCGACCGCGGCGCACGCGGGCCGCCCCGGCTCCCGCTACCTCGGCGGCGGCACCAACCTCGTGGACCTGATGAAGCTCGGCGTGGAGACGCCCGGGACGCTGATCGACGTCAGCGGCCTGCCCCTGGACACCGTCGAGGAGCTGCCCGACGGTTCGGTGCGGGCCGGGGCCGCCGTCCGCAACAGCGACCTCGCCGCCCATCCCCTGGTCCGCGACCGCTACCCCGTCCTCGCCCAGGCCCTGCTCTCGGGTGCGTCGGGACAGCTACGCAACGCCGCGACCACCGGTGGCAACCTGCTCCAGCGCACCCGCTGCCCCTACTTCCAGGACCTGGGCAAGCCGTGCAACAAGCGGGAGCCCGGCACCGGCTGCGGCGCCCGCGAGGGCGTCAGCCGCGATCACGCCGTACTCGGCCACTCGCCGCAGTGCGTCGCCACGAACCCCTCGGACATGGCGGTCGCGCTCGCCGCGCTCGACGCCCAGGTGGAGCTGCACGGGGCGCGCGGGCGCCGGACCGTACCGGCCGCCGACTTCCACCGGCTGCCCGGGGACCGCCCCGACCTGGACACCGAGATCGCGCCCGGCGAGCTCATCACCGGCGTCCGGCTGCCCGCCACGACGGCGAACCTGCCCTCGGCCTACCGCAAGGCCCGCGACCGCGCCTCGTACGCCTTCGCGCTGGCCTCCGTGGCCGTCGTCCTCGATGTCGCGGACTCCGCCGTGCGCGAGGTGCGCATCGCCTTCGGCGGCCTCGCCCACCGGCCCTGGCGTGCCCTGCGCGCCGAGCGGGCCCTGCGGGGCGGCCCGGCGACCGAGGAGGCCTTCCGGCAAGCCCTGGAGAGCGAACTCGCCGCCGCCGAGCCGCTGCCGGACAACGCCTTCAAGGTGCCGCTCGCCCGGAACATCGCCTGCGACGTGCTGCGGCGCCTGAGCACGGCATCGCCCGCCGTCTGAACTCCCCGCCGTCCGACTCCCAGGGAGAAGAGATCCATGCCGGACACCACCAGCGCTCTCGGGGCGCCCACCGAGCGCAGGGAGGGTCCCGCCAAGGTGACCGGGACCGCCCCCTACGCCGCCGAGCACACGCCCGAGGGCTGCGCCTACGCCTGGCCCGTGCCCGCCACCGTGGCGCGCGGCGAGGTCACCTCCGTCGACGACACGGCGGCGCTCGCGGTGCCCGGCGTCGTCGCCGTCCTCACCCATCTGAACGCGCCGCGCCTGGCCGAGGCGGACGACGCGATCCTCGCCGTGCTCCAGGACGCGCGGGTCCCCCACCGCGGCTGGTACGTCGCCCTCGTCGTCGCCGACACCCTGGAGGCGGCCCGCGAAGGCGCCGCGGCCGTCCGCGTCGACTACTCCGAGGAACCGCACGACGTCACCCTGAGCACCGGCAACCCCGAGGCCTACGTGCCCGAGGACACCGACGGCACCTCGGGCGAGCACACGCGCGGGGACCCCGACAGCGCCTTCGCCGCCGCCCCCACCCGGGTCGACGTCACCTACGAGGTGCCGCCGCTGCACAACCACCCCATGGAGCCGCACGCGTCCACCGCCCACTGGCAGGACGGCCGGCTGACCGCGTACGACTCCAGCCAGGGCGCCACCACCGTCCGGCAGGCCCTGGCGAGCCTGTTCGCCATGGACGAGGAGCGGATCACCGTCGTCTCCGAGCACGTCGGCGGCGGCTTCGGTTCCAAGGGCACGCCCCGGCCGCAGGTCGTCCTCGCCGCCATGGCCGCACGCGAGACCGGGCGGCCGGTCAAACTCGCGCTGCCCAGGCGCCAGCTGGCGACCGTGGTGGGCCACCGTTCGCCGACCGTGCAGCGGCTGCGGCTCGGGGCGGAGGCGGACGGCACGCTGACGTCCGTGATCCACGAGGTCACCTCGTACACCTCGCGCATCAAGGAGTTCGTCGAGTCGGCCGCCGCCGTCACCCGTGTCATGTACCCCTCGCCACACGCCCGCACCGGTCACCGGGTCGTGCCGCTCGACGTGCCGAGCCCGTCGTGGATGCGGGCTCCCGGCGAGGCCCCGGGCATGTACGCGCTGGAGTCCGCCATGGACGAGCTCGCCGATGCGCTCGGCATGGACCCCGTGGAGCTGCGGCTGCGCAACGACACCCGCACCGAACCGGACAGCGGCAAGCCCTTCAGCAGCCGTCACCTCGCCGAGTGCCTGCGCGAGGGGGCCCGGCGCTTCGGCTGGTCCGCGCGCGACCGGCGCCCCCGCACACACGCCGAGGGGCCCCTGCTGATCGGCACCGGAGTCGCATCGGCGACCTATCCCGTGCTGGCCGCCCCCTCCCGGGCCAGCGCCCACGCCTACCCGGACGGCAGTTTCGTCGTCCGGATCAACGCCACCGACATCGGTACGGGCGCGCGCACCGTGCTCGCCCAGGTCGCCGCCGACGCGCTCGGTGTCCCGGTGGACCGTGTGCGCGCCGAGGTCGGCAGCAGCGACCTGCCCTCGGCGCCGCTCGCGGGCGGCTCGTCCGGGACCGCCTCCTGGGGCTGGGCCGTGCACGAGGCCTGTACGCGGCTCGCCGGGCGCCTGGCCGGGCAGCGGGGGCAGCAGCTTCCGCCGGAGGGCGTCGGCGCCACGGCCGACACCGAGGGCACCGCCGACGCCGAGAGCGACTACGCGCGGCACTCCTTCGGGGCGCACTTCGCCGAGGTCGGCGTCGACACCGTCTCCGGAGAGGTGCGGGTGCGCAGGCTGCTCGGCGTCTACGCGGCGGGGCACATCCTCAACGCCCGTACCGCGCGCTCGCAGTTCATCGGCGCGATGACGATGGGCCTGGGCATGGCCCTGACCGAGCACAGCACCATGGACGAGCCGTTCGGCGACTTCGCGGAGAGCGACCTCGCCTCGTACCACGTACCGGTCAACGCCGATGTGCCCGAGATCGAGGCGCACTGGATCGACGAGGACGACCCGCATCTCAACCCCATGGGCAGCAAGGGCATCGGGGAGATCGGCATCGTCGGCACGGCGGCCGCGATCGGCAACGCCGTGCACCACGCCACGGGGGTGCGGTTCCGGGAGCTGCCGATCACGCCGGACCGGGTCCTGACCATGTCCTGAGCATGTCCTGACGGGGTCCAGACGGCGGCGTGGCTCAGGAGGCGGCGCGGGCCCGGCTCTCGCGGGTCCAGGCCACCACCTCGTCCGCCGTCCACGTGGTGACCACCCGCTCGGCGGGGACCCCGCACTCCTCGGCCCGCGCACACCCGATCACCTGCCAGTCGAGCTGGCCGGGGGCGTGCGCGTCGGTGTCGACGGAGAAGAGGGTGCCCGCCGCCACGGCGCGCGAGAGGAGCCTGCGCGGCGGATCGAGCCGCTCGGGGCGGCTGTTGATCTCCACGGCCGTGTTCGCGGCGGCGCACGCGGCGAAGACCTCGTCCGCGTCGAACTGCGACTCCGGTCTGCCGCGTCCGGTCACAAGACGTCCCGTGCAGTGCCCGAGGACGTCGGCGCGCGGGTCGCTGACGGCGCGGACCATGCGGCGGGTCATCGCGTCGGCGTCCATGCGCAGCTTGGAGTGCACCGACACGACGACCACGTCCAGGCGGTCGAGCAGCTCGGGCTCCTGGTCGAGGGAGCCGTCGTCGAGGATGTCGCACTCGATGCCGGTGAGGAGCCGGAAGGGCGCCCAGGTCTCGTTGAGTGCGGCCACCACGTCCAGCTGCTCGCGCAGCCGCTCGGGCGACAGGCCGCGGGCGATGGTCAGGCGCGGCGAGTGGTCGGTGAGCACCGCCCACTCATGGCCGATCGCACGTGCGGCTCGCCCCATCTCCTCGATCGGGCTGCCGCCGTCGGACCAGTCGGAGTGCAGATGGCAGTCACCGCGCAGCAGCGACCGCAGCTCGCCGCCGCCCTCGGCGAGCGGTTCACGGGCCTCACGTTCGAGCCGCTCCAGATAGCCGGGCACACCGCCGGCCAGCGCCTCGCGGACCACGCCCGCGGTCTTGGGCCCGACTCCCTTGAGCTTCTCCAGGCTGCCGTCCCCGGCCCGGCGCGCGGCCTCGCCGTCCGCGAGGCCCGCGATGACCGCCGCCGCGTTGCGGAAGGCCCGTACGCGGTAGGTCGGCTCCCGGCCGCGCTCAAGGAGAAACGCGATCCGTTCCAGCGCCTCCACGGGCTCCATCGACACCTCCGGCCACCGGTCGCTTCGGCGGTATACGCCGTGCTCCAGCCTCGCCCATGACGCGCCGCGGGGCGCGCTGAGCGCTCGGGCCGGGGGCACCGGCCCGGGGTGTCAGCCGGAGGGCTCCTGGGCGTCGGGGTCGTCCTCAAGGGCCGTCTGGTCGGAGTCGCCCTCGTTCCGTCGCTTCGTGCCGCCCTCGTCCGTCTGGGGGACGTCCTTGCCCGAGCTCTCCTTGCCGCCCTCGTCGGCCGCCGCCACGTCCATGTCCAAGGGGTCGTGCTCGTCCGTGGCCTGCTGGTCCGGAAGATCCCTGGGGATGGGCTCGCCGTCCTCGCCGGGTGCCGCGGGATTGCGCTCGACCATGGTCTTCTCCGTTCGCCGGGTATGCCGTACGCCATATGCCGTATGCCGTGTGAAACCGCAGGTACCCGCCGCCGCCGTCCCGACACACCGCACGCCGCGGTGGGTTCACGCCGCCGCGGGCCGCCCCGCGTGCCCGCTCCCGGCGTCGGCCTCGGCGCGCACGCGGGCGCAGCTCCGGCTGATCAGCCGTGAGACGTGCATCTGCGAGATGCCGAGTTCCTCGGCGATCCTGCTCTGCGTCATGTCCTCGAAGTAGCGCAGGTAGAGGATGGTCCGCTCGCGCTCGGGAAGCCGCCGCAGCCCGGCCCTGGCCGCCTCGCGGTCGTTGACGTGGTCGTACGCGGGGTCGGTCGCCCCGAGGGTGTCGGCGAGGCTGAACCCGTCGGACTCGGCGGAGGAGACCTCGGCGTCCAGCGACAGGGCGCTGTAGCCGTCCATGGCCTCCATGCCGTCGCGGACCTCGGCCTCGGTCAGACCCGCCTGCTCGCCGATCTCCGCGGCGGTGGGCTCGTGGCCGCTGCCGCCCGGACGGTCGAGGAGTTCGCGGCGCGCGGCACGGACCTTGTTCCGCAGTTCCTGTACCCGCCGGGGGACCCGCACGTCCCACATGCGGTCGCGGAAGTGGCGCCTCAGTTCACCGGTGATGGTGGGCACCGCGTAGCTCTCGAAGGCGCCGCGCCCGGGCTCGTACCGGTTGACGGCCTTCACCAGGCCCATCGCGGCGACCTGCTGGAGGTCTTCGAGGCTTTCGCCCTTGTTGCGGAAGCGCCCGGCGATCCGGTGTGCCATCGGCAGCCACGCCTCGACGATCTCCGCGCAGAGCGCCTCGCGTTCGGGCCCGCTCCCCAGAGAGGCGAGGCGGGCGAATTCCACCGCCGTGTCGGGAGCGTCGCTGTGGGAGTTCCGGTGCGCGGCCGGACGGCGGCGCGCGGAATGTGCGGTGATATCTGTGAGCATGGGAATAACGCCTCTCGACGGTGCCGTCAAACAAGTGACCGCGAGAAACGGGGTGCCCCGGTAACAGGCATCCACCAGGAGCAGAACACACCGCTCCCCGCGAACGCGCCTCCGGTCCGAAGCACGGTATTCGCCTGCCCTTCGCATGCGGACCCAAACAGCCGCCCGCGCGAAAAGCCCGAACGCGTACTGAGGCCGTATCGGATGACGATCAGACGTTCGGCGGGTAGCTCGTCCAGGGGGCGTCCGGGGATGCCTTGCATAGGTTGTCCGGGACGGGGCACACGCGCCCCGGGTGCGATCGCGTCGGAACGGCCTTCGGACGCTTTCCTCACCGGTCGGCCGCATTGGGGTGCGGCCGACCGGCCTCCTCTCCCCCGCCCCCGCCGCGCCCGCGCGGCAGCCGGGTCACCGCTCGCCCGCGAGGACCTCGCTGTCCAGGTGGGCCAGCATGTCGGCGGGGTCCGCGTACACGGCACCGGCCCCGGCCGCCTCCAGATCGGCGCGCGGGATGCCGCCCGAGAGCAGCGCGACGGCGCGTACGCCCGCCTTGGCCGCCGCCTTCATGTCCCACACCGAGTCGCCGACGAACAGCGCGTCGTCGGCGGTGCAGCCCGCGATGTCCAGGGCGTGGTGGACGGGGTCGGGCGCGGGCTTGCCCGAGGAGACGTCGTCCGCGCTCGCCACGCCCGCGATGACGTCGTCGGCGTCGATGGCCCGGCGCAGCGCGTCCAGTTCGAAGCCGCCCGCCGAGGTGGCGAGCACGATGCGCAGGCCACGCTCGTGCAGGGCGTACAGCAGGTCGCGCGCGCCGTTCAGGGCCGCGAGGCGGTTGAAGTACGTGCCGTACAGGGTGCTGTGCGCGTCGCTGATGCCCGCGTCGGCGTCGGTGTCGCGGTCCTCGCCGAGGCAGTGGGCGACGAGATCGGTCGAGCCGAGTCCGATGGCGTGGTGGATCTCGCGCATCGCGACCGTGTGGCCCGCCTGCCGGAAGGCCTCCCACCAGGCCACCACATGCAGGTGGTTGGTGTCGGTGAGGGTTCCGTCGACGTCGAAGAGCGCCGCACGCGCCATGGATTCAGCCCTTTCGTGTCTCATTCTTTTCTTTACCTGGAATCGCGCTTCTTGTTCTCGTGAATCTCTTCCTGCGCCTCGGGGCTGGGCGTCAGGGTGTCGCCCGCTTCACCGTCGTGCCGGTGGTCGGGGAGACGCGTTTCCGCCGCCTCGACTTCGTCGAACACCTCTTCCGCGGCCGTTTCGGCGTGATTCCCGCCCTTGCCGCTGTGCTTCTTGCCGTGCTCGGCGTGCTTGTCGGCGTGCGTCTGCTTGTGGTTCATGAAAACGGTCCTTTCTTCAGTGCGTTTGAGGGCTTCAGTGCGTCTCCGCGATCACGAAACCGCTGCGCGGCTTCGTGGGCATCCGGTTCAGGGGGATGCGCAGGTCCTGGTCGGGGACGCGGTAGTCGAGCCGTGCCAGGCGCGGCAGCAGGGTGCTCAGCACCGCGAGCGTGACGTCCTCACCGGGGCAGCGGTGCCCCTGGGAGGCCTCGCCGCCGCCCTGCGGCACCAGCTCGTCGCGCCCGGGCTCCCGGCCCACGAACCGCTCGGGGTCGAAGGTGTACGGGGACTCCCACAGCTCGGGGTCGTGGTTCTGCCCGTACAGGTCGAGCAGGACCAGCGCGCCCTCGGGGATGTGCTCGCCGTGCCAGGCGACGTCGCGCGGG
>NZ_JASKYR010000440.1:0-6147 GCF_041028215.1 Streptomyces flavofungini | reverse complement strand
CGCGAGAAGAACTCGAAGAGGTTCTGGAGGAGCGCCTCGCGGTCCTCCGCTCCGGCGGCATGAACATCGCGGTGCATCCGCGCGACAGCCGCAAGTCCGCCTGACGACGGACGCGGCGCACGACCGCAACACCTAGCGCGTCAAAGAGGGCCCCCCCCCGCTCAGCAGTGGCCCCGGCCCTCTTTGGCATACCGTCGCGAGCGGCCCTGCGCGCGAGCCGCGGGCCGCTCGCGGGCGGCCTAGCGCGGGAGCTGCGGGTCGTCCGGGTGCGGGCCGCGCCGCGGCTCGTCGTCCCTGATGACCTCGCCGGGCACGACCTTGCCGTCGGGGCGGTGCATGCGGGCCTGCTGGAAGGCGTCCCCGAAGCCGCCGGGCGCCGCCTCACGGACCTTGCGCTCGAAGGTGCGCTCCGCGTACCGCCCGAGTGCCTTCTGGACCGGCGGGACGAGCAGGATCAGCCCCAGGGCGTCCGAGATCAGGCCCGGCAGGATGATCAGGAGGCCGCCCAGCATCGTCAGGGCGCCGCCACCGCTCTGGCGCTCCTCGACCGGCGCCATGCCGCTCTGCTGCTGTCGCACCGCCTCCTGGAGCTTGCGGAACGCCCTGCGCCCCGCCCGCTTGATCACCGCGGAGCCGAGCAGCAGACCGCCCACCAGGAGCAGGAAGACCACGAACCCGCTCGTGGCGCCCGCCACGACGGTGAGCAGCCAGATTTCAAGGACCAGCCAGGCGGCGACGCCGAGCGGCAGGTACTTCAGGGGCCCGGAGCGCCGGGTCCCGGCGGGGCGGAGGGGAGGCGGTGCGCCATTCGTCATGCTCCCAGTGTGCCTGGACCCGCCTCAGGCCGGGATAAGGGGGATGATCAAGAACGGCGGACCGCGGTGCTCCGCGAACCCGCTCAGGTTTTCGCGGCGCCGCTCAGGGCTGCTTGCGCCCGATGACCCGGCCCACGCGCTCGCCGACGCCCCAGGCGGTGACCCGCCACAGCGCCTCGACCACGATGTTCTGGCTCATCTTGCTGTCGCCGAGCTCCCGCTCGACGAAGGTGATCGGCACCTCGACGACGTGGTAGCCCGCCTTGACGGCGCGGCGGGCGAGGTCCACCTGGAAGCAGTAGCCCTGCGACTCGACCTCGCCGAGGCCGAGGCCCTCCAGGGTCTCGCGGCGGAAGGCGCGGTAGCCGCCCGTCACGTCGCGGATCGGCACATCGAGCAGGAGGCGCGAGTACGTGCTGCCGCCGCGCGAGATGAACTCCCGGTGCTTGGGCCAGTTCACGACCCGGCCGCCCGGCACCCAGCGCGAGCCGAGCACGAGGTCGGCGCCCTTGAGCGCGGTCAGCAGGCGCGGCAGTTCCTCGGGCTGGTGCGAGCCGTCCGCGTCCATCTCGATGAGGACGCCGTAGTCGTTCTCCAGGCCCCAGCGGAAGCCCGCCAGATAGGCGGCGCCGAGCCCTTCCTTGCCCTTGCGGTGCAGCACGTGCACCCGGTCGTCCTCGGCCGCGAGCTCATCGGCGATCTTGCCGGTGCCGTCGGGGCTGTTGTCGTCGGCCACCAGGACGTGCGCGTCCGGGACCGCCGCCCGCACCCGGCCGACGATGGACTTGATGTTCTCCGCCTCGTCGTAGGTCGGAATGATCACCAAGGCCGTGCCGAGCGAGCCGAACTGCCTCCCCTGGTCCCCCGCTTCGGAGACCCGACCGCCGTCGTTCACTACTGCCCCTTCGTTCGTACGCAGAGGACCACCATAGTGGCCGCGGCCTGCGCCGCAGCGTCGGCACGGGGCTCGGGGCCGCGGGACGTGCGGATGAGGGCCCGGCGCCCTTCGGGCCGGCCTGGGACCCGCTGGCTGCGGATCGACCGAGAGCCGTTGTCTACTGAGCGTCCGGGCCCCACCCGAGTTCCACCTGCCGATCGGCTGATACGTTCCCTCTCCTCCGCGTCGCGGGCGCTGGACCTGGCTCCCGGTGGTGGTGCGCCGGTGCGGCACACCGCCCGTGACCCAGCGGCGTTCGACGATCGCGTGGAGGTTCGCCGGTCGGACGTCCTGTGGTGGACCCGGCCGAACCTACCGGCCCACGACGGCTTTCTGTCAATAGCCCCGTGAACTGCGGTGTCATCGCGCCCCGCCAGGTCAGGGCTTGGGATTCCCAGGTCGTACGACGCCGCGCGGGGCCCCGGCGGGCGCCGCGCACCGCCGTGACATCACTCTTGTGGCCGCACGTACACCGTCCGTCCGCCCACCACCGTGCGCAGGCAGAGCGGGAGTTCGGCCCCCGGCGAGAGGTCGGGAAGGCCCGGGGTCCCCGAGCGCGGGTCGGTGGACCAGCGGGCCACCCGGTCGTCCGGGGCCTGGACCACCAGATCGGCGGTGCGCCACACGGCGTAGTCCGCGGGCGCGCCGGGCACCAGGACGCCCGCGTCGTCACGGCCGACGGCCCGCCAGCCGCCCCGGGTGTGGGCGGTGAACGCCGCCCGCACCGAGACGCGGTGCTCGGGCGTGTGGTGGAAGGCGGCGGCGCGGACCGTGCCCCAGGGGTCGAGCGGCGTCACCGGGGTGTCCGAGCCGAACGCCAGGGGCACCCCCGCGCGCAGCAGGGCCGCGTACGGATTGAGGGTGCGGGCCCGCTCGGCGCCCAGGCGCTGGGCGTACATGCCGTCCTCGCCGCCCCAGAGCGCGTCGAAGGCGGGCTGTACGGACGCGGTGAGACCGAACTCCGCGAAGGCCGCGACGGATTCGGCGTCGAGCATCTCGGCGTGCTCCACGCGGTGCCTGGCGGCCCGTACGCGGGCGAGGCCGACCTTCTCGGCGGCCAGCCGCACACCGGCGGCCACGGAGGCCACGGCGGCGTCCCCGATGGCGTGGAAGCCCGCCTGGAGGCCCGCCTCCGTGCACGCCACGACATGGGCGGCGACGGCGCCCGCGTCCAGGTGGGCGGTGCCGGTGTGGTCGCCGTCGGCGTAGGGCTCGTGCAGGCAGGCGGTGTGCGAGCCGAGGGCGCCGTCCACGAAGAGGTCGCCCGCGGCGCCCGCCGCGCCCAGCTCACGCGCGCGCGTCACGCCCTCCGCGCCGTGTTCGGCCCAGTAGCCGACGACGCGCGGCACGGCCTCCCGCGCGGCGAGCCGCAGCAGCCCGGTGAAGTCGTCCTCGTCGGAGATCTCCGGCCCCCCGCACTCGTGCACGGAGCCGATGCCGAGGGAGGCGGCCCGCCGCAGGGCGACGCGCTGGGCCTCCTCGCGCTGGGCCGGGGTGACCGCGGCGAGGGCCGCGGACCGCACCCCGTGGTGGGCGTCGCCGGTCAGCGGGGCGTCCCGGTGGAAGCCGGACCTGCCGGTGATGCCGGGCACCAGGTCGAGCAGGGCGGTGGTGGCGACCGCCGAGTGGACGTCGATGCGGGAGAGGTAGAGCGGCCGGCCGCCGGTGGCCCCGTCGAGCTCCTCGCGCGTGGGCGGGCGGCCGCCTGGCCAGCGGGCGGCGTCCCAGCCGTGCCCGAGCAGCACCCTGTCGTGCGGCCTCGCGGCGGCGTGTTCGCGGACGAGAACGAGCGCCTCGTCCAGCGAACGGGCCGCGGAGAGGTCCAGGCCCGCCAGCGCGAGGCCGGTGGCCGTCGTGTGCACATGGGCGTCGGTGAACGCCGGGGTGACCAGGGCACCTTCCAGATCGACCACGTCGTCGACGCCGTCCGCGAAGGCGTCCGCCGCGCCCTCGGAGCCGACCCAGGCGACATGTCCGCGTTCGACGACCATCGCGGTGGCGAACGGGTCGGCGGGGCTGTGGACGTCGCCGCCGCGCAGCAGCACGGTGCGGTGGTCCTGGGGGGCCTCGGGGTCTCGCCTCTCGCCCCCGGGGGCGGTGCTCTCACTCATGGCACCAGTCTCGCCCCTGCGCCCGGGTGCCCGGCGCCGGGGTCGCCCGCCGGGCGCGGCGGGTCAGACCTGCGGGGGGCGGGCCTCGTAGGGCGTGGAGAGCACGACGGTCGTGCGGGTGGAGACACCGGCCAGCGCGCGCAACCTGCTGAGCAGGTGCTCCAGTTCCAGCGGGGTGGCGACGCGCACCTTGAGGATGTAGTTCTCGTCGCCCGCGACGCTGTGGCAGGCCTCGATCTCCGGGACGCCCGCGAGGCGTTCGGCGATGTCGTCGGGGGCGCTGGGGTCGAACGGCTTCACCGAGATGAAGGCGGTCAGGGGCAGCCCGACGGCCTCGGGGTCGACGACCGCGGCATAGCCGCGGATCACGCCCCGCTGCTCCAGGCGGCGCACCCGCTGGTGCACGGCCGACGTGGACAGGCCCGTGGCCTTGCCCAGGTCGGTGTAGCTCATCCGCCCGTCCTTGACGAGCAGCTGCACGATCTGTCGGTCCAGCTCCTCCATGCGGTGAACCTACAGGGCTCTTGATCCCTCCGGATACCCGAGCGACGCGACGGGACGCGGGTGACCCGCGTGCGACCGCGTTGTCTCCGTGGCCGCCGGGACGCCTCCGGCCAGGCAACTCCCTCTGGCATGTGATGAAGGACACACCCCTTCGGCCGTGTCCCAGGAGATGTCACGATTACCTCCACGACGGGACGGGAAGTGCTTGCTGTGGTCGAGGCCGCAGCGCCTTGTCGGCCCACCCAAGGGGGAGAGTCCCATGCAGAATCTGAAGCGTCCCGCCCGCTCCGCCCGCGCGAAGCAGCAGCCGGTCGCCGAGCCCGAGCCGGAGGGCGTCGAACCGGCAGACGCCCTTCTCGACGCGTACGACACCTTTGAGATGTACCGCGTGACCTGCCCCGACTGCGGGCAGCCGATCGCGCTCCTGGCCGACGAGGACGTCCTGCCCGAGCACGCGCTGTGCCCCACTCCGTGGAACCCCTTCGGGCTCACAGTCTGTGCGGGCACCGGACGCGCGGCGGCCGACGCCCGGCCCGCCGACGAGTCGATGGAGGCTCAGGAGCAGGACACGGCCCTGCTGTTGACGCTCCCTCAGGGGCTCGACTGGCGCACCCAGCCCTTCTCGCACGTGGGCGGCCCCGGATCGCGCCCCCTCCGCGTGCCGCGCCAGGACCGCCCGGCGGCCTGAGCACCACGGGTCCGGCGCCCACTCACCAGTAGCTGCCCCGCACCATGGCCGCGAGACTGCCGTGGTGCAGGATCAGCCTGTCCGCCTCCCCGGCGGTCGCGGGCGCGGCGGCCTCGCCGAAGTGGACCTGGCGGTACGCCACGCGCAGCATGACGACGGCGTGCCGCAGGGCCGCGTACAGCGTGTAGAAGTCCATGTCGCGCGGGGTGTGCCCGGTCAGCCGGGCGTACGCCGCCTCCACGCGGTCACGGCGCAGGAACTCCGGCAGCCCCGGCTGGCCGAGGCTCACCGTCAGGTCCTGGAAGAAGCGGTGCAGGTAGACCGTCCAGCCGAGGTCCACCTCGCGCGGGGCGAACGACGCCATCTCCCAGTCCAGGACCGCCGCGGGCTCGAAACCGTCATAGATGATGTTGCCGATGCGCGCGTCGCCCCAGTTGAGGACGGGCGCGCCGGTGGTCTGCGGCCACAGCTCATCGAGCCGGTCGAAAGCGCTCTCGATCAGGGGCGAGCGGGGCAGTCCGCGCACCACCCACTCGTAGTAGGCGCGCTGGGCCGCCAGGTGCCGCCGCAGCGGGCCGCCCTCGCCCGGCGCCTGGAGGAACCGGGCCTCGGCGACCGGCACTTGGTCGTGGAGCCGGGCCAGGACGGAGACCGATGCCTCCTCCAGACGCGCGCGCTCGGCGTCGCTCGCGGCGTGCAGCCAGTTTCCCTCGTACGTGTAGGGCATGACGTCCGGCGGTACGCGGCCCTCGACGCGCTCCATGACGAAGAAGGGCGCGCCCAGTGGCTCCGGGTCCTCCTCCAGCCACAGGACGCGCGGCACCGGCACGTCGGTGTGTGCGGCGACGAGCCGCATCGTGCGGTACTGGCGGGGCATGTCGTAGACGGGGAAGACCGTGTACGCCGCCGGGTCGGCCGCCACGCGCAACGCGCAGCGGCGCACCGGGGGTTCGGGGTGCTCGACGGTGAACAGCAGGGTCTCGCTGGACATGCCGTTGGACTCGGGGACGCTCACGTCGGCCGCCTCGGCGCCGGGCAGACGGGTGCCGAGCCAGGCGGTGAGGCGGCGGGCGAGCTCCTCCGGTTCACGGG